>JALFLX010000011.1 GCA_022774485.1 Bacilli bacterium | reverse complement strand
TATACTACGGGAGATTTCCTCGCGTGTGACTGCTTTTCCTTGGTTAGAAAGGAGAAGATGTAATATTTCAAATTCGGTGTTGGTGAGGTTGAGGTCGTTCCCGCATTTTTCCGCGAGATGGCGCGTAGCATCTAAGGTGATGTCTTCAAAGGTGAGAGCTTCAGAGTCAAGGCGGAATCGAGCGTTGATTCGAGAAATGAGCTCTAGGATGTCAAAGGGTTTCTCGATGTAGTCATCGGCGCCGCTATCTAAACCTTCAATTTTATCCATCGTCATGCGTTTTGCTGAAAGGATGACAACTTTTAAGCTGTTGTTTTTCCGGTCGGCACGGAGGCGTTTTAATAGATCGATTCCATTGCCATCTGGCAACATCAAATCTAATAGGACCATATCGGGCCTCTCTTTTTCAAAGGCTTCCCAAAAGGCTTTGGTTGTCGCAAAGGAGAGGACGCGATATCCAGCTTTGCTCAGCGACACGTAGATGATTTTTTCAATGTCTAAATCGTCTTCGACGGAGTAGATTGTCCGCATGGGGTGACCTCCTAGATGATTTGCTTGTCTTTGTAATATCCGGTGAGGATGTAAATCACCCACTCAGCGATATTAGTCGCATGATCAGCGATGCGTTCGATATATTTTACTACTAAAGAGGTGTAAACAAGAAACCTTGTGTCAATTTCTTTCTCATCGCCTGCTTTTGTGAGTGTGACTAACATTGCGGTGTACTCTTCATCGACGTGGTCGTCTCTGAGGATGACTTCTCTTGCGAGTTTCTCATCTTTATCGATGTAGCTTTTCACGGCGTCTTTGACCATGTTGATGACATAGTTCACCATCTCTTTGATTCTGGTGTTCTCTTTGCTCGGGTTTTTCAACTTCATCGAGAATTCAAGAATGTCTTTGGCGTGATCGCCTAAGCGCTCAAGGTCTTGAACCATGCTCATGATACCTGTTACGACGCGTAGGTCTGAGGCGTAGAGTCTCTCTTTGAGCATGATATGAAGGCTGTCTGATTCGATCCAGCGCTCATAGGCGTTGACTTTTAAGTCGTCGACTTCGGGGTAATATTTATTGGGGTCGTAGTTGAGATAGACATCGAAGGCGTAAAAGAGATTTTTCTCGACAGCTCCTGCCATCTGGAGGATGAGGGAATCGAGATGGGATACTTCTTCTTGTAAATCCATAATCGTTTTGCTCCTTTTGTTTATCCGAATCTTCCGGTGATGTAATCTTCGGTCTTCTTTTCCTTCGGGCGGGAGAAGAGATCTTCGGTTCTGTTATACTCCACTAAGTCGCCGAGGAGGAAAAAGGCAGTGTATTCACTGATTCTACTGGCCTGTTGCATGTTGTGAGTGACGATGACAATAGTGTAGTCTTTCACAAGTTCTTTGATAAGATCTTCAATTTTCTTTGTCGCGATAGGGTCAAGGGCGGAGGTCGGTTCATCCATGAGGATGACATCGGGTTCCATGGCGATAGCTCTTGCAATACAAAGTCTTTGCTGTTGACCGCCAGAGAGTGCTAAGGCGTTATCTTTGAGTCTGTCTTTCACTTCGTCAAAGATCGATGCTTTTATCAGAGATTTCTCGACAAGCTCATCGAGGACTTTCTTATCTTTGATGCCTTGGCATCTTGGACCATAAGCGATGTTGTCGTAGATTGACATGGGGAAGGGGTTTGGCTGCTGGAAGACCATACCGACTTCGGTTCTGAGGAGCATCGGGTTCACTTGGTTGATGTCTTTGTCGCCATAGAGGATTTCTCCGGTGATTTTGCAGTCGCTGATGAGGTCGTTCATGCGGTTGAGGCAGCGCAGAAAAGTGCTTTTTCCACAGCCTGAGGGTCCGATGAAGGCGGTGACTTTGTTCTTGTAGATATCCATGCTGACATTTTTAAGGACTTGTTTTGGGCCGTAGCTGAGGTTGAGGTTTTTGATGGAGAAGACGACTTCATTTTGTTCTGTTTCTTCAGATTCTGGTTCTATGACTGTTTTCTGTTCATTCTGTATTTCTTGTTGGCTCATATTCACCTCTTAAATTTCTTTTCAAATTGATATGTGATCACTTTGACTGCTAAATTGATGATGAGGTCGAAGAGGATGATGACAAGGGAGATGCCGCAAGCAGCTTCAAAGTTCGG
>JALFLX010000044.1 GCA_022774485.1 Bacilli bacterium | reverse complement strand
TTACATACGGAAATCATGATATTCAAGGAGATTACGGAACTTATTACATCAACAATCAGCTAAAAAAGTGTAAGAATGCTGTCTTTGTCGATTATCAGGATGATACTCTCTTTGGTCTCACGAACTATTTCATTGATCTCGTTTCTGATGACTATGTGAAATATCGCCTTTTTATCTTAGATTCCAACTCATATTATCTAGATGGAACAACCATGTACTACGACGTTTTCCATGAGGATCAGATCGAACATATTGAAAAAGTACCTACGGTTTATGGATCTGCGACATCGCTAGCGTTCTATCATATCCCTGTCTTTGAATTCTTGGATGCCTATAACTGTTATCAAAATGGAACAATTCCTGGGACTGGTGAACATAAAGAGGGTGTCTCAAAGGGATATGAGAACCAAAGTCAGTTTGACAGAATGGTTAATGCTGGTATCAAAGGAATGTTCATCGGACACGACCACATCAATGACACCACACTTCTTTATGAGGGTTGTATCTTATCTTACGGGATGAAGTCTACCTTTGAGATTTATAACTTAGAAATCGGATATACTGTGATCACGTTAGATGAATCTGGTGTTTTGAACCCTAGCGATGTGAAAAAAGTGACATTTGAGGGAGGTGACTATGAATAAGAAAGTGATTTTCTCTCTTTCCCTGACATTTCTCTCTGTCTTCCTTGCGATCTTCGCTTTCCAGGGATTCATGCATGTCTACGGCATCTTGATCAATGAGAACATGGGGTTGATGAGAATGCTTCCTGGCTTCTTGCTTCCTTATGTCTGTATCAGCGCTCTCTTCTTCCTTCTTTATCCGATTCTTGTCAAAGAGATGAGCAAGAAAAGAAAAATCATTCACTCCTCTATCTTCTTTGCCTTAGAGCTTGTTCTTCTTATCCTCTTCTTAACCGAGGCAAAATTCCACTTCTCCGGTTTCCCTACAAGGACTTGGACTTTCTTATTGATGATTGTCGTTCTGACTGCACTCTTAATTCTGAATTTATGTTTTGATACCCATCAACTCTTCATCGATGTCTATCAATCCTCTCCGATTCAAGGGATGAAATGGTACTGTTACGCTTTGACTTGTTTCTTCTCCTTCTTCTGTTTCGGTTTCTTCGGTGATGGTTTCTTAGCAATCTTCCGTCCAGAGAATTACGCTTTAGAGCCTTTCTTCTATCCGATTCTTCTCCTTGTCTTCCTCTATCCTCTCATCAGTCTTGTCCTCACGTTGCTTCAGAAGAAAATCAAATTCAAGTACTTCCCGTTGATCAACATCGCGATTCTTGTTCTTCTCTTAATCCTCTTCCTTGTCATATTGACATCAACCCAAGTCATCGCTACTGTCGGTCAAGGATTGTTCTTCATCGACTTTGCTGCCTTTACTTATTACGCCCCTTATCTTCTCTATGTCGTGTATGGAGTTGCTCTTCTTCTTTCTCTCTTCTCATTTCTTAGAGGGCTTAAGAAAAAAGAGAATTAAATAATTCAATTTAGAAATAATAAGGAAAGTTTTCTCCCATAAAAACAGGTGGCTCTATACGGAGTCACCTGTTTTATTTGCACTTATTTGGATTCGATCTTGTTTCCGGTATAGAGCTGGTAGTACTTACCTTTCTGCTGAAGGAGGGATTCGTGATTTCCTCTTTCGATGATTCTTCCGTGATCTAAGACCATGATGACATCAGAGTTTTGAATGGTGGAGAGGCGGTGAGCGATCACGAAGACAGTTCTGCCTTTCATGATGGCATCCATACCTTTTTGAACAAGCTCTTCGGTTCGAGAGTCGATTGATGAAGTCGCTTCATCCAAGATTAAGACTGGAGGGTTTTGAATTGCAGTTCTAGCGATGGAAAGGAGCTGTCTCTGACCTTGAGAGAGGGAAGCTCCTCCGTTTTTCAAGAGCGTGTTGTATCCATCGGGAAGCTGGTTGATGAAGACATCTGCGTTTGCGAGCTTTGCAGCTTGAATGACTTCTTCATCCGTGGCATCAAGTCTTCCGTAACGGATGTTTTCCATGACCGTTCCGGTGAAGAGCTTGGTGTCTTGGAAGACCATTCCTAAGGATCTTCTCAAGTCAGTCTTCTTGATTTTGTTGATGTTGATATCGTCGTATCTGATTTTTCCATCTTGAATATCATAGAAGCGGTTAAGCAGGTTGGTGATGGTGGTTTTTCCAGCACCAGTCGGGCCGACAAACGCGACTTTTTGACCGGGTTCCGCATAGAGGGTGATGTCGTGGAGGACGATTTTATCATCGGTGTAGCCGAAGTCGACATTGTAAAGGTTGATTTTTCCTCTAAGCCATGTGTAGCTGACAGAACCATCTTCATGCGGATGTTTCCATGCCCATTTTCCGGTGCGGTCTTTTGTTTCAACGGGATTGTGATTCTCATCTTCTTTGGCGTTGACAAGTTCAACATAACCTTCATCTGTCTCTGCTTTTTCGTCGCTGAGTTTAAAGATTCGATCTGCACCTGCTAAGGCTAAGGCGATAGAGTTTAACTGCATGGACATCTGTCCGATCGGTTGGACAAAGGATTTGGAGTAGAGAAGGAAGGAGGAGATGATACCAAAGGTGTAGAACTTTCCTCCTAAGGATAAGAAAGAATAACCTTGCACTCCCTGGATGATGAAGATGCCACCGATTAAGGCTAAGATCGCATATTGTAAATTTCCTAATTGGTTGACAATCGGCATCAGGATGGAAGCGTAGCGGTTGGCTTTGGTGGCGTCAGAGAAGAGCTTGTCGTTGTGTTCTTTAAATCCTTTGATGTTTTCTTGCTCGTGATTGAAGACTTTGATTACTCTCTGACCAGAGAGCATCTCTTCGATGTATCCGTTGGTTTCTCCAATATCTCGCTGTTGTTGGATGAAGTACTTTCTAGAGAAACCGGTGCAGTATTTGGTAATCAAGAAGATGATGACAGCGAAGAGTACGACAACAATCATCAGATAGAAGTCAGTCATGGACATCATGGCAAAGCAAGAGAGCATGGTGAAGAGAGAAGATACGGTGACAGGGAGTGCTCTTGCTAACATCTCTCGTAAGGCGTCGACATCGTTGGTGTAAATGGACATGATATCGCCGTGGGTGTGGGAGTCAAAATATGAGACAGGGAGGTCTTGCATGTGAGAGAAGAGCTCATCGCGGATTTCTTTCTGAACGCCTTGTGCGATATAGGACATTAAGAAGTTGTAGAAGTATAGACATACGGCTCCGAAAAGGAATAGTGCGATTAAGACTAGGAGTACTTGTGTGAAGTTCAACCCTAAGAAGCGGATGCTTTCAAAGACAGCTTTCGGATTGTCTTGAGGAAGTGGTCCATTAGGACCCATGATGGGTTGATTGGTGTTGGTATCAATCTGATAGATGGAGGGGGTTAAGAAGACATCGATTAAGATGTTGCCAGTGAAGTAGCTTCCGATGACAGTGGTGATAGAGGAGAATAAGATACAGAGGACAACGATGAAGAAGTGGACGGGGTATTTGTGGAAGATCATCTTCAATAGGCGTTTCAACGAGCCTTTTGAACGAGGTTTCTTAAGCATTTGCGGTTTCATCGAAATCACCTCCTCCCAATTGTGTGCGGTAGAGTTCTTGATAGACATCGCATCGTTCTAACAAAGTGTTATGATCTGCAAAGTCGATAATTTTCCCACCGCTATCTAAGACTAGGATTTTATCGCAGTCCATGATTGATAATACACGCTGTGCGATGATAAATTTTGTAACTTCTGGTTTGGTCTCTTTTAACCCTTTGCGGATGAGGCTGTCTGTGTGAGTGTCACAGGCGGAAGTCGAGTCGTCAAGGATTAAGATTTTTGGTTCTTTGAGAAGTGCTCGTGCGATGCAAAGTCTCTGCTTCTGACCGCCTGAGACATTGTTTCCACCCTCGACAATCATCGTGTCTAAGCCATTTGGGAATGACTTGATGAATTCGCTGGCTTGAGCGATATCACATGCTTTGAAGATCTCTTCGTCACTCGCATCCGCTTTTCCCCATCTGAGATTGTCACGGATGGTTCCGGTGAATAAGACGTTCTTTTGAAGGACAACAGCGACAGAGTCTCTTAGCGAGACAAGGTCGTAATCTCTCACATCGATCCCGGAGATTTTGACAGCACCTTCTCTGACATCGTAAAGTCTTGCCATCAGGGAAACTAAGGTTGTTTTAGAAGAACCAGTCGGTCCGATGATGCCGTAACTCTTTCCGCTTTCAAAGGTGAGATTGACATGGGAGAGGACATCTTTCTTTCCGTTGTAACTGAAGGATACATCTTGGAATTCAACTCTTCCATCTTTCACTTCTTTCACTGCATTTTCTTTTGAATAAATCGCAGGCTTTTCAGATATAATCTCGACAATTCTTTCGGCAGAGTTTCTAGAGATGATAATCATGACATAGATCATGGATAACATCATCAAGGACATCATGATCATCACGATGTAAGTGAAGAGAGTGGTCAGATCTGGAATCTTTAATTCGGTGTTTGCGCTGTTGATGATGATATTCGATCCTAAGAAGGAAATCAGGATGATACTAGCGTAGACACAGAGGTTTAGAATCGGGTTGTTGAAGGCTAATCTCGCCTCGGCGGAAATGAAGTTTTTATAGATGTAATCAGACACTTTCTTAAAGTGTGAGACGTGGTAGTCTTTTCGCTCGAATGATTTGACAACACGGATGCCATCGACATCTTCTTGAACCGATTCGTTGAGCTGATCGTAGGTGGTGAAGACACGCTCGAAGATCGGATGAACCTTCGTGGCAATAAAGAGAAGAACAAAGAGGAGAATTGGAATGATGATCAAGAAAATCCAGGCGAGACCAGGAGCGGTGATAAAGCACATGATGACAGCAAAGATAACCATCAAAGGAGCTCTCAAAACGCTTCTTAATATCTGCATCAAAGAGTTTTGAACGTTTGACACATCGGTTGTCAAACGAGTGACAATCGAGCTTGTCGAGAAATGGTCGATGTTTTGGAAACTGTAGTCCTGAACATGGATGAACATCGCTTCTCTGACATTTTTACCAAAGCCGCAAGATGCGCTGGATGCAAAGATACCTGCGATCAAGCCAAACACAGCAGAGATGACTGCCATCAAGATTAAGATACACGCCCAGAGGATGATTCCTTGAAGATTTCCATTCTCGACATTTCTCATCAGATAACGTAAGAAGAAAGCGACAAGAATCTCCAATAATGATTCTAAAAAGACACAAATCCAGGTGATGGTGACATCTTTCCAGTATCCGTTTATATAACGGGCGAGAGTTTTGATTGTTTTCATAATGAGTTCTGTTTCTCCCTTTCTTTTACAGTTTCAACGACTTTTTCAAGCAGCTGATACAAAAGTTGTTTTTCTTCTCCGCTGATGTTGGTTTCCAGCTGTTTTTCAATCACATCTAGCTGACGAGAAAGATTCTTTTCACATTCGATTCCCTTCAGTGTCGCTACGATTCCTTTCTTTCGTTTGTCTTCCATGAGAGGTTGCACCTCAATCATGTTTTTTTCTTTAAGACTGCTCAGTGTTTGACTTACACTCGC
Source organism: Bacilli bacterium (assembly GCA_022774485.1). GTDB lineage: Bacteria > Bacillota_I > Bacilli_A > RFN20 > CAG-288 > Enterosoma. The sequence continues at coordinate 596 of JALFLX010000044.1, read as the reverse complement.
CTTCGACACATGGAACATTATCATAATGTCTTGTGCGGTTACTACCTGCTTTTGATTGACGATGAACGAAAGCGTTCTTCCCTCAATTGCGGTGAGATGACCATTTTCCTTATTGCTAACCTGACTGTTGACATAAGCATCGACAATGGAACATGTCCTATGAATCAGCTGACCGATTTTGATATTTTGATTCATAATCTCTCCTAAAAGTTCGTATACGAACGACATTATACAGGCTTTGTGACTCTTTGAAAGATGAAAGCATTTCCAAAATAGAATTTTTTAGAGAGGCAGTGTTTCATCATTATTTGGGAACAGGAAAACGTATCGGAGTTTAGCAATGTGTACGATAGATTAAAAGCAGTAAAGAAACTCTAAGAGATGAGTAATAATTGGTAAAACGATATGTTGATGTTTTCATAAAAGCTTAAATCTCTTTATTGTTTTGAAAATAATTTCTCAAATAATTTCAGTTTTATTGACTTTCTTCATCAGTTTTCAAATAATGTTGATTGTTTGGAGGAAAATTTATGTGGGCTACACAACCTGTTAAATTCGGACTGTTTCACATCATTGTTATCATCATCGCTCTCATC
>JALFLX010000078.1 GCA_022774485.1 Bacilli bacterium | reverse complement strand
CGCTTGCACCAACACGTTCCATTAAAACTCAAGCCGCTTTGAACAAAGCGGCTTTTTGAAAGTTTTGACACGCATTTTTAAGCTTGCTTTCCCCTTTTTTTCTCACTTATGGTAAAATCACTCTGTGAGGTATAGAAACATGTCTGAAGAAAAAACATTTATTGTTGAGACGAGTGCACATCACATTCATGTCACTCAGGAGACGTTAGAAGAACTTTTTGGCGAAGGAGCGACCCTTGGTGTCAGAAAGATGCTTTCCCAGCCTGGTCAGTTCGCTTCTGATAAGAGATTGAACATTGTCTATCATGCCAAAATCAAAGATAGAGTCACCGGTGAAGTCAAAGAGAAAGACATCACCATCGAGAACATGTCCATCTTAGGACCTGTCAGAAAAGAAAATCAGGTCGAGATCTCCATGACTGAAGCTAGAACATTAAAAGCGGTTGTTCCGGTCAGAGAGAGCGGTGACTTAGCGGGATCTTGCCCGGTCACTTTGGTCAACCCCTTAAACGGCAAATCTGTCGATTGCAAAGAGGGTATGATCATCGCGAAGAGACACATTCACATGACTCCTGCTGATGCTGAGAACTTCGGCGTCAAGAACGGCGATATCGTCGCAGTCAAGATTGTCTCCTCTAACGGTAGAAGCGCCATTTTAGGCGACACTGTCATCCGTGTCTCTGACAAATACGCTCTCGCGATGCACATCGATACCGATGAGTCTAACGCGGTCGGTGGTGCTGCTAGCGGCGTTGTTGGAAGCATTGTCAAAGTCGAATTCTAAGGAGCATAATGCCCAATCTCTTGGCGCACTCGCTTCTCGTCAAACGTCTTTACAACAACGAGGTCGAGAAGAACAGTATTGAGAAAAAATCTTTCCTTGTCGGGAATTATGATTTCCTTGTCTTAGGATCTCTTGGACCAGATCCTCTATTTTACACGGGCATTTTACCTTCTCATGGTCTTCATCTTTTGACCGCCAGCAAGAAAGTCGGAAATAAGCTTCATAAGCTTGATGGGAAGAAACTTTTCAAAAGGATGGTGGAGCAGGTCTATTTCATCGAGAATGACAAGGAGAGAAATCGCTACTGCGCATTTGTCTTAGGTCAGTTCTCTCACTATCTTTTAGACCGTATCTCTCATCCCTATATCTTGTATGAATCCGGTTTTGATGAAAACGGAAGAATCACTTCTCATTACCACCATGATCACGCTTATTTTGAGACAAAGTTAGATTGTGCCCTTGCCAAGAGATATACCATCTCCCATTTCTTAAGCGATCCGGAGGATGTCATCCCTGATAACCCTCGGAATTTAGCATTGATTGACTCTTATTTTGTTCCTGCGATTGAACAAGTATTAGAAATCAAAAAGATTGCGAAGAAGACCTACTCTAACGGTATCTTGAACATGAGAAAGCTCTTGAAGAAATTCTCACACAGCCCGAAGAGATCTAAGCTCTGTCCAAAGAGCATCTCCCTCTCTGGAATGTGCTTTCCCAGTGAGATTGATTTGAGTGTTCTCAACGAAGAGAAAAAAGAGTGGTTGGATCCAGTCACAGGTGAAAAGCACGAAGAATCCTTCTTAGAACTTCACTCCGCTGCTTATGAGCTTCTCAAAGAGCTCTATCACGACTTGATGACAAGAGGCTTCAATTACGATACCTTCCAAAAATACATCGACGGAAAAGATTACTACGGTTCTCTTCCTGGTTCGAAGAGACAATATCATCGCTGATAAGCTCCCTTTCGGGGGCTTTTCCTTTGTTTGCTTTTCTCTTCTAATTTGATATGATTTTATTGATAAACGATAAAAATGTTCGTAGATAAGAAAGGAATTCATTATGGGAAAGATGGAAAACGCTAACGCGGTGAAATATATCCGCAAGATGTATCTCGCTTCGGGGAAAAGTAGGCTTATTTATTCTTTTGTCAATATTCTATTTATCGGGTTAGCTGTCGCTTTGTCCTTCGCCGTTTATTTTTCATTCAACTTTATGCTCAACGAGAATTTCATCGCCGGACTTTTGCTATTGATTGTTACAATCGCTATGCTTCTCTTCCTCTTTGTTCAGGGGGTTGTCGGTCAGCTGTCTCTTTTGTTCTTCTCTTTGATCGGTATGTTTCGAAAAGAAGAGAGGGGATATCAAATCGGTGCTTTCTCAGTTTGCCTCACTTCCATCGCTGCTGCTATTCTCACGGTCGTATTCTTGCTCTTCTAGTGAGATTATTGAAAAGATGACACCTAGGTTCCTCGCCTAGGCTTTTTGGTTTGCTCCTTTAAAAAAAGATCCTATTTTTCAGAGAAATCACTATTATCTTTTCATAATGTGATATAGTAAGTTACTTTGAAAAAAGGAGGCGGTATGATCAAGACAATCGAATATTTCCCACAGGGAACTTGCTCGAAAAAAATGACGATTTCCATCGATACGGAAACCGGTAAAATTACAGACTTCACAGTTGTCGGTGGTTGCAACGGAAACTTGAAAGGAATTCGTTCCCTCATTATCGGAATGGATGCCAAAGATGTTCACGATAAGCTTAGAGGGACTCTTTGTGGATTCCGTCAGACCTCTTGCCCTGACCAGATCGCCTGCGCGTTAGAATCCTTTTTTGAGGAGGAAAAATAATGAGAAAGAATAAAATTTTATTCACCTCAGAGTCTGTCTCTGAGGGGCATCCCGATAAGCTTTGCGACCGCATTTCGGATGCGATTTTAGATGCTTGTTTACAACAGGATCCGGAGAGTAGAACTGCGGTGGAGACCATGGCCACTAGAGAGAAGATTATCCTCAGCGGTGAGATCACCACACGCGCTCAAGTTGATTTTGAAAAAATCGCACGCGATTGTGTCCGTGAGATCGGATACACTTCTCCTGAGCTTGGCATCGGCTGTGACACCATGGAAGTGGAGACAAACTTTATCAAACAGTCTCCTGATATCGCTCAGGGTGTCGACTCTTCTTTTGATAAGCATTCTATCGGTGCTGGTGACCAGGGCATTATGTTTGGCTATGCCACAGATGAGACTGAGAATTACATGCCCTTACCTCTTGTCATGGCTCATAAGCTTGTCCGTTATGCGACAAAGCTCAGAAAAGAGGGTAAACTCGATTTTGCTCGCCCTGATATGAAGAGCCAAGTCACGATTGATTACACGGAAGAAAAGCTCAAACTCAATGCGGTTGTCTTCGCCTGCCAACATGATGAGAACATCGATATTAACCTGCTCCGCTCTCGCATCAAGAAAGAGGTCATCGAACCAGTTGTCGCTTCTTTCGGAATGGAGATTACTCCTGAGACAGAAATCTTTATCAACCCGACGGGTGCTTTTGTCATCGGCGGTCCTTTAGGAGATACCGGATTGACAGGAAGAAAGATTATTGTCGACACTTATGGAGGATCTGCTCCTCACGGTGGCGGTGCTTTCTCTGGAAAGGACTGCACTAAGGTTGATCGCTCCGCTGCTTATGCTGCTCGTTACGCTGCGAAGAATATTG
>JALFLX010000028.1 GCA_022774485.1 Bacilli bacterium | reverse complement strand
ATTCCAGAAGCCAAGGGAGCCAGGTTCCTAATACAGTTCTTGTACATGATGATCTTATCAATGACCTACACACCTTTGGTTTTCTATTTGAAACATTGTGTATCAGAGACCTTCGTATCTATGCCGATTCATTAGGTGGAGAAGTCTATCATTATCGTGATAAGGATGGTCAGGAATGTGATGCTGTCATCCATCTTAGAAATGAAAAAGCATAGATCACAGCTTAGAGTATTGTGCTTCAATCTATGCTTGTTTTATTGGTTTAAGAAAGGTTATCAGTTTGCTTTTTTCTGCTTTGCAAGATAGGCATTCATTTTCTCTTCATCTGCCAATTTCTTCTTATAAGCTTTGGATTGCTTTTCTATGAGTTTTTTATTTTCAAAGTAGTTCACACCGAGTGCACGTCTTACTTTCATCACAGTCTCATTTGCTTTTTGAGCCGCTTTGATAGATCCTTCTTCTAAAATACGATAGACTTCAGGAATATTCGCTTCAAAATGTTTTCTCCTCTGTCTGATCGGCTCTAAGGTGTCATTTAACACATCCGCTAAGAAGCGTTTGACAGTAACATCACCAAGTCCACCTCTTTCATAATGAGCTTTCAACTCTTCAAAATTATGATACTGAGGTAAGAATTTCTGGAAGTGTTCATCTTTTACGAATGCGGAGAGATAGATGAAAACAGGGTTATTCTCTGTGTGTCCAGGATCTTCAATTCTCAAATGAGTCGGATCAGTGAACATTGTCATGACTTTCTTTGAAACTGTCTTTGCATCATCGGAAAGATAGATACAGTTTCCTAAGGATTTAGACATCTTCGCTTTTCCATCGGTTCCAGGAAGTCTCTTACAGGCGTCATTTTCCGGAAGCATGATCTTCGCAGGGACTAAAGTTTCTCCGTAAAGAGAGTTGAATTTGTGAACAATCTCATTGCACTGCTCAATCATCGGAGCTTGATCCTCTCCGACTGGTACAATGTTAGCTCCAAAGGCTGTGATATCGCTCGCTTGAGAGACTGGATAGCATAAAAATCCAGCGGGGATAGATTCTCCAAACTCTCTTTGAGCGAGTTCATTTTTGACAGTCGGATTTCTCTCAAGACGAGAGAGAGTGACAAGATCTAAATAATAGCAAGTCAATTCAAAGAGCTGGGGGACATGGGACTGAACAAAAATGGTGGTCTTCTCAGGGTCAAGACCGACTGAAAGGTAATCGAGAGCAACCTCGATGACATTGTCTCTGACCTTTTGAGGATTGCCGGCGTTATCCGTGAGCGCCTGGGTATCAGCAATCATGACGTACATCTCATCAAATCCGCCCGCTTCTTGTAATTCCACTCTTCTTCTCAAAGAGCCGACATAATGTCCGATATGAAGCTTTCCGGTAGGACGGTCACCAGTCAGCATGATTCTTTTTTCTTGTTTTTCAATCTGTTCCATAAATTTCTTCCTGAAGGAGCTTTGCTCCGCAAAAGAATTATACCATAGTTGTTTCTTTTGATTTTCTTTTTCTATCGCTTCTCTCTCTTCAAAAAAATGAGAATTCTTGTGGTGTAATGACATTTCTTCTCATTATCGAAAAAATTTGGTAAATTTACGCAAGTACAGCGACCATTCCGCGTTTTTTGTTGTAATTGATTTCGCTTTTCTTTATAATGAAAGCGCAAGGAAAACGAGTATGACCACATTTAAAATTATCGTTACGAACTTAGGTGGATTGACCTCTAGATCAAGTGCCGAGCTCGTCGGAGAAGCAAACAAATATCATTGCAATGTCACCATGAAACTCGACAATGGTGATGAGTGTGATTTGAAGTCTATCATGAATGTTTTCGCCTTGACTCCAATCGATAAAGGTGCAGTTCTCACCATCGTCTGCGAAGGCGAGGATGAAGATAAAGCGATCTTAGGCTTCGAAAAGCTTTGCAAAGAATACAGCTTCTAATTCACAAATCAGCGTATTGGCGTATTTTGACGCCCCTGAAAAACATATCATTGGCCAAATGATAGTAGGGATGAGCAGTGCCGAGACGATCCCTTTCTTTGTAGACGTTATGAAGTAGAGACTAATATGGTAGGCTCTCAAAAACCTAGGAAAAGAGCTTAAGAAAAGGCGTGAATTCCACGCCTTTTCTTTTCATTTTAGATAAGGTTCAAACAGCGCTTGAATCTCTTTGAAGTTCTTCTGAAGAAACGGTTTGACCCCTTTGACAGCGAGATAGGTGAAATCGCTGTAACGGATGACTAAGAAGAACTTAATCATGAAGTTCTCTTTGTTATCCTCAAAGAGATAAGATTTATACTCTTCTTCTGTCTCTTCAATTTTGATGGCATCAAACAGCGTGGATAAAAGTTGTTTTGCTTCCTCTTTGGGTAGTATTACTCCGTTGTGAATCACATCTTTTTTATCCACTTTAAAAGAAGTCTCTTTGACCTCATCCACCGCTTGTTTATCTCTCGTCCAATAGCGGATCTCGGTGATTGTCTTAGTCATTCTCTTCTCCTTTTTCAAACAGAGATGTGAAAAGCATATGAAGCACTTTGAAATATGGAGCAGTCTCTTCTTTTCCTCGGATTGTCACTTTGGGAAGTACATCATCTTCAAAAGACATCTGAATCTTAAAACAAGGCTCTCCCGGTTTGATCTCTGTGACAGGAAGATTGTTCCAATCCATCACAAAGAGACTCTCAAAGAGCATGATGGTAAATTTATCAAACTCCGCTGTGAAGTCGACTGGATAATATGACTGGACTCTTCCATCCTGTAATGTCTTGCTAAACTCCATCTTCACAGCATCTTCTTTTATGATCTTCACCGTGTAAGAGGAATGATCCTCTAACACTTCAGTCAGCGAAAAAGAGATGAGATTCTCTTCTCTCTTTTTCATGAGGATTCCATCATCGACACCGAAGTCTTGATGGCAGTTTGCACACTCAAATCCAACTGTGTGAAGAACACTGTCAGAAAATGGAATTGTATCTCCTTTTCCACAACGCGGGCATATGGTATTCATCAAAGCTGTTCTCCTTTCAACATGTGGCAAGCCTCAAGAAGCTTGTCGTTTTCTTCTTCGCTGAGAACTCTTACCTCTCCTAAGGGAAGATCCCCTAAGGATAGAGGGCCTAAAGAGACTCTCTTCAACGCGACAACATCATAATTGAAGTGACCAAAGAGTCGTTTCACTTCATGGTATTTTCCTTCGTGAACTGTGAGATAAGCGTGGTATTCATCAAGAATCTCTAATTCGCTTGGAGAAGCGATTTCTCCTCTTCCGATATCGATCTCATGCTGGAATAACTCCACCAGAGTCGGACGGAGAATATGATTGACTGTAACATAATACTTCTTCGGAACTTTGGTTTTCGGATGCGCTAATCTCGCATTCAAGATGCCGTTATCAGTCAAAAGAAGCAATCCGGTCGTATCCTGATCTAATCTGCCGACCATCCTGACTCTCTTTCGATATAAATCCGGAATGAGATTCATCACAGAAGGATAATTCTCATCGATCATCGAACACATATAACCCTCCGGTTTATGAATCATCAAGGTCACAAAGGGAGTGTTCGGAATTTCTTTCCCGTTGACAGTGATTTGCATCGTGCCATCGATAAGCATCTCTCCATCAGTCACTCTCTTTCCATTCACCATCACTTCGTTAGTGCGGATGATCTTCTTGCAGGCTTTTCTGCTCCCTAAGCCAGCGTTTGCTAAAAAACGATCTAATCTCATTTTCTTTTCTCTTTTTTAAAAAGGCTCTTTATCAGCACCCAATCTGGAGAAGATAAGACCACACTCACAGCAGTGAACCCGAAGATTGTCGTCAGGATTGTGATAATCATAGCAGTCGGAGTGATCGTATCACTTTCAAAAAGCCAAGGAGCTTTTAACGAGTGAATCGCAATCATCAACAAGCCAGAGAGAGAAACAGCGATTGATATCGCATGTTTTTCCATCTTGCATTGTTTGACATAAGGTTCTAAATAGCGAGCGAAGATATTGCCGATGAAAAAACCAACAAAAATAATCGCCGCATAGAAAAGGATATTGCTGATACCCTGATAGAGATCTGTACAGATAAACTTCGAGTAGGAAAGATAAGTTCCTGTGAAGAATAAAGCAGTAAACGGTGAAATACCCACAAAAGAACAGAAGAAAGAGCCAACGGCGATAAGCGCCATCAAAACAAAAGGAAAAACACTTTGTTCAAAAGGTTCTTTTAACGGGAAAGAATAGAAGAGAATACAAGCAGTAAGAATTAGGATAAACAAGATAGAAGAAGCGATGATATGTCCCTTTTTCTTCGTGAAGTCTAAGAAAAGCTTCCACCCTTCAAAAATCAAAGAGATGACAATCATCACCAAGAGCCCGACATAAATTCCTGTCTTCCCTTGTTCCAGAATCGTATCGACTGGAATAAAGAAGAAAAGAGCAGCGCAAAGCGAAGCAAAGAGAAGATAAGGAAGATTGACCGATAAAAAAGAATCAAAACCTTTGGTCTCTGTGCGGTGGAGGAATCTATCTAACTGAGAAACCGGGAAGAAAGGAACACAAGAAAAGAGACCACCGAGCATTCCTCTAAGTGAATTTTGATAGATGAGAGTCCACTTCTCTTTTCTAATTTCTTTTTTTGTCATTTCCATGCGTTTATTTTACCATAGTCAAAAGGATGATAGGAGAGCACTTTTGTCCTCTCTATTCATATAACAATAAAGTTGTGATATTCTCTTCTCATGAAAAAATTTCTACAGAATCACGTTTTTTCTTTTCTTTTTCTTCTGCTGAACCTTTTCTCTTTTCCTCTTTTCCTCCTCCCGTTCTTATATACCAAAAGCTCTTCTATGATCATTCCAATCTCCGGATATGAGCTCCTGGCTTTCTATGAGGACACGGGAAGTTATCTTTCTTATGGAAGCAAATCTTTTCTGTTTTTACTGATTTCCTTTATCGGGTTATCGCTCACTTCTCTTCTCTCCCTCTTTGCCTCTCGAAATTTCAAAAAAACACTCCTTGCCACCGATTTGATCTTCTCCTTAATCTCCATCATCTCTGCAATCTGTATCCTGATATTCTTCCATCAAGGGTTACAAAATCAGATTCATCTCAACTTCGGATCTTACTTTTTCTTAATGTACACACAACTTCTCTTTATCGGCAAAATAGTTCTGTTCTTCCTCCAAAAAAAGAAAAGCTCCCAGAGAGAGGAATAATCCTCACCCCAAGAGCTTTGATTACGATGTTTTCAGAAGAGATTATTTCTCTTCTTTTTTGTTTATCTTGTATACTCTCGCCTCATACGGACGTAAAAACTTTGCTTCATCATCATAGTTTGCTAAAACGTGTTCCTTTTCGATACGCTCAAATCCGTACGGGTATTTCACTTTTTTATCGGTCAAGTTCAAAATGACCATATACCCCTCATGATTGAGAACTCTGACATAATTTAAGATCTTATCATCGGTATCTAAGAAGTCGATCTTGCCATCGATTAAAATCTGATTTCCTTCTCTAAGCTGATTGACCTTTTTGAAATAATTGACAATCGAATGAGGATCATCTTTCTCCGCTTCATAGTTATAAGTTTCGCTATAAGGATTATAACGTTGCCAAGGTTTCACACCCAGAGCTGAAAATCCATATCCCTCACTTTGATCAAATGCCATCGGTGCTCTAGCGTCATCTCGACCATTTTTTCTCGCCATCATCATTGAGAATGCTTTCGGAGCGTGAAACTTATCACGCGCTAATTTATAGACAGAGTGAGTGACACAATCTGAACACTCCTCTAAGGGAAGTCCTTTCGGATAATCTCTCGCGCCGACTTCTTGTCCCATGTAGATAAAAGGAACACCGCGAAGGGTAAAGAGCATTGTTAAAATCATCTTTGCACCGATATCTGTGTGTTTTCCGTGAACATATTTGTTCGTAGAGCGGTGCTGATCGTGATTTTCAAAATAGTTTCCGTTGTAATCGACCTTTGTCTGCCACTCGATCAAAATCTTCTTGAACTTCTTCATGCTGATTTTGGAAGAAAGGCCGTTTTTATAGCATAGTTGTGTATCAAACTGGAAGAAAGTATCAAGCTCATCCTGAAGGTATTTGATACCATCCTCAGGAGTGATGCCTCCGCCGCACTCACCGATTAAGATACCACCTCTCGGTTCAATGACATCTTTTCTGATTCTCTTTAAGATATCGTGATTTCCTTGTGTGGCAACATAATGTTCAGAACCGACAGGATCTCCTATCTTTCTCTTCTTTCCATCTTCATAAGACTCTTTATAAATCTCAGAGATGACATCGCAACGGAAGCCATAAACTCCTTTATCCATCCAGAAGCAGATAATTTTCTCAACTTCCTCTAACACCTTTTCGTTGTGCCAGTTTAAATCTGGCTGGTATTTGGTAAAGAGGTGAAGATAATACATGTTATCTTCTCCCTCTACCTTTTCCCAAGCAGATCCTGTGAAGCAGCTTTGCCAGTTATTAGGAGGAAGTTCTCTTCCTTTTTCATCTTTCTTTCCTTTTTTGAAAACATAGTAATCACGATACGGAGACTCCGGATTAGAAAGTGCCTCTTTGAACCATTTATGATGATCAGAAGTGTGGTTGACCACAAGATCCATAACCACCCTGATTCCTCTCTTTTTTGTCTCTTCCATCAGCAAATCAAAGTCTTCCATCGTGCCGAACATCGGGTTGATGTTATAGTAGTCCTCGATGTCATAGCCGAAATCAAACATCGGTGAGACATAAATCGGAGAGAGCCAAATGATCTTAATGCCGAGATTTTCCAAATAATCGAGCTTAGAAATCACACCTTTTAAATCACCTTTTCCATCCCCGTTTCCATCAGCGAAGGAAATCGGATAAATCTGATAAACAGCATGTTCTCTTAAGAAGTTATCACCCATAAAATATACCTCGCAATTCTGTGTTTATTATAAAGCCAACGATAAAAGAATAAAAGATTTCAAACTTCTTAAAACCAAGGTAGAACATCCTTGTACTTAACGTGTATAAAACAAGTTGTTTTTAGAAAACAAGATTTTATTTTCACAAATTCAGAAGTACAAAAATGAAAAATGAAGTCAAAAAAAGGCAGCCGATAAAGCTGCCCTTACGATTGTTTTCGTTAACTTATTTCTTGGTGTAGGTGCAGGTCTGGACAACAGAAGCCTTTAAGGCGCCAGAGACAGTGACACCCATAGTAGTGGCGGAGAAGTCGATGTCAATAGCCTGTGTGGATTTGACTAAAAGGCCATATTCGTTGTAAGAAGCAGTGGCCTTCATAGATCCCTTGATACCATCATAGCCAAACATTTCCTTTAACTCAGCATCCTTGATAGTGTAGCTGAAGGAAAGCTTAGAACCGCTTAAGGTGATGACAGTCTTATCAGAAGCAGAAGCGATGTCACCAGCAACGGTAGGGATTAAAGACATAGAGCCAGTATCTTCACCATCTTTGAATAATTTCTCAAAGACACCCTCAGCCTTGGAGACCTTGGTGACAGTCTTGTAAGAACCAGCAGAGAAGGCTTCAGAAGCTTTTTCAACAGAATAGTTCTCTTTAGCAAATTCAGCGGCTTCTTGTTTGGTGATCTTCTTTCCACAACCGACTAATAAGCAAAGGCAAGAGAGAGTAGCGATTAAACCAGATTTTTTCATGATGCAATTTTTCTCCTTTTTTTCATCATATCGGCAGTGGAATGAACATCTCACTTTGCCGACAAGTAAAGTGTACTTTCTTTCTTTTCGTTATTCAAGTAAATCGGAACAAAATAGTTAATTGATTAAACTATCGTGAAGATTTTCAATGATATTTTCGGCTCTATCGAACATTTTTCGAGTTACATATTTATATATTTTGTAATTTAACATTGATAATGGTATATTTTTATCAGGCAAATTATGATTGCCGTATTTTTATACCGACAAATTCATAATTGCAGTGTGAGTTCAAGAAAAAGGAGAATCAGAATGAGTTTTCTCGACAAAGTGTTCCGCATCGATGCGCGCGCATTCAAAAAGATTCAAAAGAAAGCAGCAAGAGTCTTCGATTACGAAGATGAATTTAAACTTCTTTCCGACGCGGATCTTCAGGCTAAAACCCCGTACCTCAGAAAGAAATTACAGGATGGCCAGAGTGTAGATGACATTCTTCCGGAAGCGTTCGCAACCGCAAGAGAAGCCGCAAGACGTGTCTTAGGACAGTTCCCTTATCCGGTTCAAGTCTTCGGTTCCACCGTTTTAAATGAAGGTGATGTCGCCGAGATGAAGACCGGTGAAGGTAAGACCTTAACCGCGACTATGGCTGTCTATCTTAACGCCTTAGAAGGCAAGGGAACCCATGTCGTCACTGTCAACGAATACCTCGCGAGCCGTGATGCTGACTGGATGGGTAGAATTTATCGTTTCTTAGGCCTCAGTGTCGGTGTCAACCTCAGAGAGAAAGACACCAAACAAAAACAAGAAGCCTACAACTGTGATATCACCTACACCACCAACTCTGAATTAGGTTTCGACTATTTGAGAGACAATATGGCGAAGTCTGTTCAAAACCGTGTTTTGAGAGGACTTCACTTCGCGATTGTCGATGAGGCAGACTCCATCTTAGTCGATGAATCAAGAACTCCGTTGATCATCTCTGGCGGCAGCGGTATCACCGCAAACTCCTATGTCACTGCAGACCGTGTCTGTAAGATGATGAGAAAAGGCAGAGATTACGAAATCGATGTTGAGAAGAAAGTCGCAACGTTGACTGATCGCGGCGTCGATCTCGTTCAGAAGATGTTCTCAATCGACAATCTCTTCGATGTTCAGTGGAGCGATTTGACCCATAGAATTCAGCAAGCGTTAAAAGCTAACTACATCATGAGAAGAGATGTCGAATACATGGTCGCTGATGATGAGATTCTCTTAATCGATGGTTTCACCGGCCGTGTCATGAAAGGTAGAGAATACTCCGATGGTCTCCAGCAAGCGCTCCAGGCCAAGGAACACGTCTCCATCAAACCGGAGACTGTCACTCTCGCCACCATCACCTATCAGAACTTCTTCCGTCTCTACGATAAGCTTTCCGGTATGACCGGTACTGCAAAGACCGAAGAGGAAGAGTTCCGCAAGGTTTACAACATGCGTGTTGTCACCATCCCGACCAACCGTCCAATCGCTCGTTTCGATGATGATGATTCCATTTTCGGTAACGAAGAAGCGAAATACAACGCTCTTGTCGCAGATGTCAAAGATAGACACGAACATGGACAGCCGGTTTTAATCGGTACTCCCTCTGTCGAAAAATCTGAAATTGTCGACAAGAAACTCACCGAATTAGGCATCCCTCACGATGTCTTAAATGCCAAGAACCACGCTCGTGAAGCTAGCATCATCGCCGATGCTGGTCAGAAAGGCGCTGTCACCATCGCCACCAACATGGCAGGCCGTGGTACCGATATTAAATTAGGAGAAGGTGTCACTTCCATCTCCGCAGATGAGAAAGAACAGAAAGAACATCATTACAATGGTTTGGCTGTCTTAGCGACGGAGAGAAACGAATCCAGACGTATCGACAACCAGCTCAAAGGACGTTCCGGCCGTCAAGGAGATCCTGGATATTCCAAGTTCTATGTCTCCTTACAGGATGAGCTTTTCATCCGCTTCGCTCCTCAGTCCACCAAGAACCTCTATGAGAAACTCGGTGATGAAGCTTTCCAGTCTAGAATGATGATGAGAGCGATCACTTCCGCTCAGAAGAGAATCGAAGGTCAGAACTTCGACACTCGTAAACAGCTTCTCAATTACGATGATGTTCTCTCTAGACAGAGAAAGATCATGTATGAAAGAAGAGATCACATCCTCTACAACAAGACCATCTCTGAGACAATGCCGACCTACTTTGAACTCGCCGCCAAAGCAATCTGCGACTCTTCTACCTATGTCAAAGATCAAGAGACAGTTGTCTCCGGTGAAAAGATAAAAGAAGCAACTGTAAAGCTTTTATCCATCGATCCTACAGCCATCGACTTCAAAGTGTTCGATGAAGTCAACTACGAAGATGCTAAATCCTTCTTATCCGCCCGTCTCCAGAAGATGTACAAAGATCATTCCAAAGACTGGAATGCAGATATGAGAAACTTCGCCGAGAAGACTGTCGCCCTCGACTGCATCGATAGACGCTGGACCAAACACATCGACTCAATGGCAAAACTTAGAGATGCCATCTGGCTCCGTTCTTACGCTCAGACCGATCCTCTCCAAGCCTATACCAACGAAGGCTTTGAGATGTTTGACAATATGAACAAGAGCATCGCCGGTGATGTCTGCCGTCAGCTTTTACACGTCATGTTCAAGAAGCAGCCTGCTCCAAACCCTGTCCACCAAAATGTTGAAACCGGTGCTCCTACTCAAAAATTCAACCCTGAGACAGATGTCAACATCAAACCCGATGATGACGGTGTCGACAGAAGCAATCCGACCGCAAAGATCAACTGATCCCAAATAGAATATCAACCATAGAAAGGAGGGCCTTACAATGAAAGAATTGTTCGAATTAAACAACCTTTATTCCACCATCTCCGAAGAGCTCTTAGATTTGCAAGGCTGTCTTTGACTTACCTGAATTACAGAGACAAGAAGAAGAGCTTTCCGCAATGACCGGAGATCCTTCATTCTGGAAAGATCAAGGACACGCCAAAGAAATCAACAGAAAGCTTTCGGATATCAGTTACAAAATCAGCACCATCAACGATTTCCACAAACGTCTTGCTTCGATCAAAGAATCTCTCGATTTCTTGAAAGAAGAGATGGATGCGGATATCTTTGCTGACGCCGACAGCTCCTTAATCTCACTACACAAAGACTTTGACGCATTTGAAAAAGAAATTTTCTACGCTGGTAAATATGACAACTGCAACGCGATTGTAGAGTTCCATCCAGGCGCTGGAGGAACTGAAGCTCACGACTGGGCAAGCATGCTTTTACGCATGTATGAACGCTACGCAGAGAAGCATGGTTTCAAATACAAAGTCGTCGATATCCTCGAAGGAGAAGAAGCGGGTATCTCTAGTGCAACCTTAGAGATTTCAGGTAAGATGGCTTACGGAAATCTCAGAGGAGAGAACGGAGTTCACCGCCTTGTCCGCATCTCCCCATTCGATGCTGGAGGTAGTAGACACACCTCCTTCGCTTCCGTTTCAGTCATGCCGGAGATTACCGATGACATCACTGTCAATATCAACCCGAGTGACTTAAGAATCGACACCTACCACTCCTCAGGAGCTGGTGGACAAAACGTCAACAAGACGGAATCTGCAGTCCGTATCACCCATCTTCCAACTGGCATTGTCGTCTCCTGCCAGATCGAACGAGATCAGCTTGCCAACAAAGAATTCTGTATGGAGATGCTCCGCTCTAAACTCTTCCAGCTTGAAGAGAAGAAGAGACAAGAAGAGATG
>JALFLX010000137.1 GCA_022774485.1 Bacilli bacterium | reverse complement strand
TAGCTGAATCTATTCTGGTTCATCTATACGAATCGTGATGATTTCGATTGATGACAAGGGGAAGAAACTACTTCAGATGGCGGTTTTGACACGGAAAGTGATAAGATTCCGGGATGTTTTCGCAAAAAAGGCGGAAAAATGATGACTTATCAGGTCACCTGTGCAAACCAAGGCTTTAAAGAAATATGATTGGAGAAAAAATACTCGGTTGCTTTGATTGCTACTGTAATTGTTCTTGGAGTCTCCTCCATTTGCTTTTAATTCAATAATGATAACGAACGAATCAAAAACTATGTTGAATAAAAAACCAATCGCAACAGAAAAATTAAACAATTAAACCCTTCTTTTCCATCAGTTACTTGAAACAGTTCTTCTAGATATTCCAAGTTCAACAACAAGAGTATCATAAGGCATACACGGGTTATTTATTAACTCAAGAAGTATCCTTTATTCATTATCATTTAATTCTTTAGAAAGATTTTTGCCAATATTTTTGCCATTTAATATTGTTTCCATAACTTTGAATTTCGTTTTTTAAGTATGCTTGATCAATAAAGTATAAGAAAATCTCTGATTTTATATCAGAGATATGTTTTCAATATGGTGCTCCAGACAGGACTCGAACCTGCAAGGTTTCCCAATGGATCCTAAGTCCATCGCGTGTACCAATTTCGCCACTGGAGCAAGAAGAAAAAGGGAGTTAGATCCCCTTTATTCATTTTATCAAATTACAGCGACAGAGAAAGAAAAAAATGATATTTTTTACAAGAAATTGAAAAAGGATGTTTCATCGAAAAAAAGCGG
The DNA here is from genome assembly GCA_022774485.1 of Bacilli bacterium. Taxonomy (GTDB): domain Bacteria; phylum Bacillota_I; class Bacilli_A; order RFN20; family CAG-288; genus Enterosoma. The sequence continues at coordinate 24,508 of JALFLX010000137.1, read as the reverse complement.
AAAGGAATCACTTCTTTTCCGTTTGATTTGGATCTTTTTCTGGATTCTTTTTGACGTAGTTGCTAGCGATTGTCGTACAGCCGACAGAGAAGATGACTAAAAAGAAAAGGATAAGGCCAGTGATGAAAAGCGGGATAACATAGCTCGGGTTGCCGGTTTTTCCATTGGTGAGATAAAGCGTCGAGACAAGAATCATCGATAATGCGCCTAAGAAAAACACTGTGAGCACGCTGACAAAGATTGCGCTTGCTCTTTTAGACATCTTAGCGATGGCGAAAATAATCTTAGTGATAATCGTGATCATAAATTGGTATGCCCGATGGGATTTGAACCCATGGCCCCATGCTTCGGAGGCATGTGCTCTATCCGGGCTGAGCTACGGGCACATCGAATCCGACGCCGCTAGAAACTAGCTTTACAATTATAGCACAGAAATTAAGAGACAGATGTCTTTGAAATCCATAAATGACATTCAATAATGGAAAAAGCCGCGTTGCCGCGGCCTTGATTTTCAATGGTTGAAGCGATGGGATTCGAACCCATGACCTCTTGGTCCCGAACCAAGCGTGCTACCAAGCTGCACCACGCCTCAATGAAAGCTTGTTTATTCTATCATTGCATCTTTGAATTTTCAATAGATTTTCATGATGAACGTGAAAACTTTCTTTAAGAAAAGAGCCCTCCGGAGAGGGCTCTCATCTTATTTCTTCTTGATTGGATCAACCGGTTTGATAGTAGGACGTTTCGTTTCTTTCTTGGCAATCGGCGCGATCGGATGGAACGCAGGGGACTGTTTATCAGAGAACGGATTTTCTTTCTTCTCTTCCGGTTTCTGAGCGGGAGCGACAGGAGCAGCCGGCTTAACTGCGATTGGAGCAGCGGGCTTAGCCATCTTGTTCTCAACCTTCGTTTCAACCTTAGGAGCTGCTTCTTGAGCTTTCTGGGCCTTCACCATCTCACGGATAGAAGTCGCTTTCGTGTTGTTCACGTTCTGGCTCTGGACATTACCGTCAAGAGTAGAGACCTTTTGGATATTGGAATATCCATTCTTACGGATCTCATCTTCACGCTTTTTTCTCTTCCATTCCGGCTCAGAGGCGCTGTTTGCAAAGACGGGGTTAACAGTCGGCTGGACTTTTGTGACACCCATCTTGAAGGCATCTTCAGCAGAGATATCTCCTTCATAGGTTTTGATCTTGTAGTTCTGAAGCTCAAATTTGACTTTTTTCGCTTTGACAACTTCAATCTTGCCATGGCGAGATTTCTCAGTGGAGTGGAGCGGTCCGGAGATCGGGGCGATTGCCGGTTTTTCCTCTTCCACAGGCGTAGGCTCTTCTTCCTTAGCCGGGGTTATCGGAGCGATCGGAACAATCTTAGGCTTAGCCTGATTTGAAATCGGATTAGCTTTCTTCAGCTCAACCTGTTTGACAGAGGCGACAGGTTTCTGAGGCTCAGCAGGCTTTTCTTCCACAGGCTTCGGCTCAGGTTCTGGCTCTTTGACAGGCTCGGGTTCATCCGGATATTCCGGAACAATCCAAGTGTTGTCCTTGTAGAATTTCTCAGTCTTGACTTCTTCATGAGAATTATCAGCTAAGACGACTTTGTGTTTCTCACGAGAGATCTCGACAGGTTTCGGCTCAGGTTCGGGTTCTTTGACAGGCTCAGGTTCATCCGGATATTCCGGAACAATCCAAGCGTTATCCTTATAGAATTTTTCAGTCTTAACTTCATCGTGAGAGTTGTCGGCAACAATCACCTTGAACTGTTCACGAGAGACAACTTCAGGTTCTACCACAGGGGCAGGTTCAACTTCGGGAGCGACAACTTCTTCGCTCTTTTGTGTCTCATCAATTGGTTCTTCAACAACAGGCTCTGGCTCGGGTTCTTTGACAGGCTCGGGTTCAGGTTCTGGTGTCGGTTCCGGCTCTTCAGCAGGAACAGCAACAGGGATAGGCTTTTCAATCGGTTCTTCGAAAGGATTAGGGAATTCTTCAACTTTTTCAATTACCTTCTGCGCTTCTTCTTCCCATGGATTCGCATTCCATTCATCGATTCCAGGAAGAGTTTGAACTTTTTTGATCTTCGGCTCAATTCTTTCCGAAAGTTTCTTAGCCTCTATGGCATCTTTACAGATGAGCTCTTGTTTAGTGAGAGAGAGATTCATCTGCGGGTCGAGAAGATCGATCAGCTTCTCGGTGTCGGTGTCATAGAGGCCGGGTAGGTTTACTACCGGAGAGAATTCAATAGGTTCCAAGGAGTTGAGTAAGGCGAGTTCGCGGATACTTGGAATGATTCTCTCCTCTTTTTTCTCGACAGGCTTCTCTTCGACAGCAGCGACCGGAACAGGGACAGGCTCAACTTCCGGTTCAACTTCTTCAATCGTTTCTTCTTCGACAGGAGCGGCAGCTTCAGCAGGTTCTTCCTCAATGTAAAGATGAGGTTTAATTCTGCAAGCCAAGGTGTACATGATGATCTGGAAGAGGGCTAAGAGAACAAGGATGTAGAAAGTACCATTGAACCAAACATTGTTCGTGAGGAATGATAATCTAAGAGGTGCAAGTAAGTTACCAGCCTTGAACAAATCAGTGTACATGCCATAGGCAGTCGGGAACCAAGTGTAAGCGGGACCCACTAACTGAGTAATTTTAGCCTCATACGGAATAGATAAGTATCCGATGAAAATGAGGGTAGAAACAACGAAAGTGATCCAGCAAAGCACTTTACGGAATTTGCCTTTTCTCGCGAGCTTTCTGTTGTGGTTCATGACTAAGAACGGAGTGTACATGAAGAACACAAGTACAGCGAGCAAAGCGAACCATGCAGCCAAATAGAATGCCGAAGTGAAGGCGTAACCATGCCCGCGGAACGGGAAGCTCAACCCTAAGGGTTTGACTAAGTGATATCTCACCCAGTTGATCAACATATCAGCAAGATTATTCGCCCATCCCCATTGTTTGAGCAATTCCTTAATCGCATGGCGAGTGAAAGGAATCACCATCAACACAACGGCTACTAAGGCAATCAGGGCGACGAGAATGAAGAGGACATTGAAGACAACAATTGCCTTACTTCCCTTTCGTTTCTTTGAAGGGGAGGTAGTTTGTGATTTTGCCATATCGGCCTCCTTTTTGGATATATGAGTAGAGGGGTTAAAGTTTAGCTATAGTTTAGCACTTGAAGAAAAATATACACAAGTAAATATTTATATTTTAATTAAATTTCTTTGATTTTTTACCATTGACAACTTTATGTAAGAATCTTGTAGTTATCGAAAAAAGAAAAACTCACCCGTTATCGAAAAATCAGGTGAGCTTTTCCGTGTGCTATTCAATGGAACTTATTATCATTCCTGAAGATAATCTACCTTTTTTTCGAACAAAAAACAATCAAAAAACAATCTTTTAGTTGCAACACTATTCAATTTATAAAGTTGTTAGGGACAAAAATGGCTAATAGTCTCTTTTGTTTTTAAAGTTTTTATGAAAAGAACTCACATGTGATAGAATAATCCGAAGGGGGAAATCACATGGGAAAACAAGAACGAGGAGTATTCTTTGACTGCTGGAATACATTAATTACTTTCGAGGCTGAAGACCCGATGTGGATCATCATGCCATTAAAAAAGCACGCTATTCACTCAACACAATACCATTGGGATGAGATTTTCGAATTTGCCGACAATTTCTTGAAAACCTATTATCGCTCTCACTCACTCTATGAAATTTCTGATCAAGCTTTCTTGAGAACGGTGATGATGAACTATCACATCGAGCTAGACTGCAGTATCGAACAAGCTGCTGATGAAATTATGGATGGATTATCTCCAAAACCTGTTGAGGGAATCACCGATTTCTTAGATATATTATTAAAGGAAAAGGAGGACTATTTTGTCCTATCAAATACCATCTACTCCGCTAATAAAACTAGGGAGATTCTAGAAAGGATTCTCCCCTCTTATCACTTTCCACATGTCATCGCCTCGAAGGATCTCGGGGTGAAAAAGCCAAACCCTGTTTTCTTCCAAACAGGCTGTAGATACTACAACAAAAACATCAAGGAAAGCATCTATATCGGAGATGCGTATTTCCAGGATGTATACGGATCATATAACGCCGGTTTTTACCGCTCTATCTGGTTAAACTGGATGGGTAAAAAAGAAGCTGAACAGCTTATCAATCATCCAGGCTTGACAACATTTGAACACATCGAAGTCAACGGATATCAGGAAGTGATCCGCTTATATCAGGAGGGAAAACTATGGAGATGATTTTCCCGAAAAATGATGATTTACACTTTCAAACAATTGAATATCGTCCTTTATTTTTAGAAGATGGTTCCTTAGATATCGCCGATATGCTCATGCAATTTCAAAATGCATGTTCTCTTCAAATCGAAAAGTTAAATATCGGAGAAGAATTCAAGAGAATCAACTCTGTCTTCTATGTTCTCTGCCGTTTGAAAGGTTATTTCCTTCATAAGATTCAACCTGGAAAGAGCTATACGCTTGTGACCTATCCGATGCAGGCGAGCACGCTACAGATGTATCGTTACATGTATCTTCTCGATGAAGAAAAGAAGCCGGTCTTCTACTTGATCACCCTCTGGGTCCTCATCGATCAAAACACGAGAAGGCTGAAGCCGACAAAAGTGTTTCAAAACAAACTGAGAGAGTCTTTACCTGACATCGATGAAGTTACTCCGATAAGCGATGAGAGATTAGTTGTCATCGACTATTCAGAAGAAGAGTTGAAAGAAGCTCTTCACTATCAAGTGAGCGAAGATGACTTAGACACCAATGGTCATATGAACAACACGAAATATATGAAAGTCGCGCAGATGGTCGAAAAGAGAGATGACTTTAAATCCTTTGAGATCAACTTCGAAAAAGAGTGCTTCTTAACAGAGAAGCTCACAGTATATAAAAAAGAAGAACAGGGTTCTTCGATTATCATCGGAAAGAAAGAAAACGAAACCTTATCTTTCGTTGTGAAATTCACGTACTGATAGAAAAGAGATGCTCCATTTCCCAATAATTGGTGATGGAGCATCTTTTCATTTGTCCTCGCTGTCACAACAGCGATCCAAAATACATCGGTTATAAAAATGGAATCCCTTACTGCAGAGCTTGTATTTCCTTTCAGGGAAAACTGGCAGAGACAAGCTATCAAATTCAAGGGGACCCTGTTTTACATCTCGATTATCCGCTCTCAAAGGCACAAGAAGAAATTTCTACACAAGTGTTAGAACATGTCAAAAGTGGAAAAAATGTATTGATCCACGCAGTGACAGGAGCGGGAAAGACGGAGCTTGTCTATCAAAGCATGGAATATATTTTAAAAAAAGGAGGCCATGTCGGTTTTGCAACTCCGAGGAAAGATGTCGTCATCGACCTTATTCCTCGCGTACAAGAAGCGTTTCCAAAATTATCTGTAATAGCAGTATATGGAGAACATAACAGCAAACTCGAAGCGGATATTATTCTCTTAACCTGCCACCAGCTTTACCGCTATCCTTCCTATTTTGATTTGTTAATCATGGATGAAATCGATGCATTTCCCTATCGTGGGAATGAAGTTCTACATGCATTTTTCCAAAACTCCATCCGCGGGTCTTATGTGCTTCTTTCCGCAACACCAAGCGAAAAAGACATCAAAGAGATCAAAGCTGATCATGGTGATGTCCTAGAATTATTCGAGCGATATCATCACCACAAACTTCCAGAACCAGTTCTTCTCGAGAAGAAACGATTTTCAATGATTGTCACTGTAATTAAGAAATTACTTCAGTATCAAAAAGAGAATAAGCCTACCTTTGTCTTTGTGCCGACAATCGAACTCGGAGAAAAACTTTTTTCGATCTTAAATTTATTTGTCTCTCACGGAAGTTTTGTCTCATCCAAAGAAGAGAGAAGAAGAATCGACATTGAAAAGTTCAAGGCAAACGAATTCCACTATCTTGTCACCACTTCGATTTTAGAAAGAGGAGTTACGGTTAAAAATCTCCAGGTGATTGTGACAGATGCAGACCATCCTCTCTTTGATGCATCAGGCTTAATTCAGATTGCGGGAAGAGCTGGGAGAAAAATTGATGCACCTGAAGGAGAAGTGATTTTTATAGGAAAGGAGAAAACCGATGAGATTCAACGAGCGATTACTGAAATTCATCGATACAACAAAAAAGCCGGTCTACTGTAAATCCTGCTTCAAGGGAATCAAAACTTCCTATTTTCGAAATTCAGTAGAATTAGAACCCTTTCTCTGCGATGAGTGCCTTTCAAAAATCAATCCGAAAATCGTCATCCGAAAAATCGAAAATATAAAAGTGATGACGTTGTCAACTTATGATGGAATCATGAAGCAATGGCTTATCGACTACAAAGAAAAAGGAGATGTAGAGCTTGCTCCTTGTCTATTATTTCTCTTCTTTCCTTTGTTGAGAATGATATCAAAGACACATCTACTTGTCCCTTGTCCCTCCAGTCAAAAGAAGATAGAAGAGAGAGGATTTGACCACCTCCCCCTGATGCTAGAGAGTGGAAATATTCCCTATCGAATCCTTTTAGAAAAGAAATCTGAACTCAATCAAAAAGAGCAAAACATGGGTTCACGATTCAAAGAAAAGGGAATTGTAAGAAAAGAAAGCGAAGTCCAAATCACAAATAAAGTCTGCCTTTTTGATGATGTCTTAACGACCGGTGCAACCTTAAAAGAATCCGCAAGAGCACTGATAAACTCCGGCATCAACGTTGATATGGCAGTTGTTCTTTTATGGAACAATAGCACTGATAATTTGAAATTAAGATAGCCTTATTTTTATAAACCAACTCTATGAATAAAGAATAAGTCAGTTTATTCTATAACCATATCAGTACTCATTTAAGATGTTCGTAATCGAAAAAAAGTCGAAGCGATTTGAAAATGAGAGCACCTTTTATTGGAAACGAATGTTTTCTTAATGCTTTTATAAATAAAAAAACTAGTGTTATAATTAACACATCCTGAGGGAGGATTCACCCTCTCTGGAGGTAACTATGAACAAATTGCTCGCAAGCCAGCGCAGATGGATTGTTCTGATCCTTTTGCTTGAGATGGTCTCATCTGTGACCCTTTTTACACTATCACTCTTTTTCACGAAGTTTGACTACTACTTTTATATCGCGATTGCGCTCACTGTCTTCTTCGCATTAGTGGATGGTATTTTTGCTCTTTCCTACAACCTCGCTTTTCGAAAGAGAAAAGGAAAAGCGGATTTAAAAGCCTCTTCCATCTTAGGAAATGACATCAACGAAGCTTATAACTTTGGCGAAATCGGCTTAGCTGTTTGCGGTCCAGAAGATGAAGTCATCTGGGCAAATGATTTCTTAACAGATCGTTTTCCGAATCTCTTAGATGAGAACATCTATAGAGTCTTCAACTTCGATCGAGACTCCTTGATCAAATCCAATGAGCAGAGAAACGGAGCACACATCAAAATTTCCAAAGAGAATAGGGCTTATGAAGTCGAGCTGATTCCGGAAGCGAACTTATTTTTATTCAAAGATGTCACCGACTTTACCACCGTTTACGAATACAACCGCAATCAATCCCCTGTGGTAGGATATATCGCGATTGATAACTATTCCGATATTCAAATGCACATCTCGGATGACACGAAATTCGCCGAGATGCAAAGCGGTGTCAATGACATGATCATGAAATTCGCCTCTGATCACAACGCTCTGTTAAGACGTATCAAAGATGACCGTTATCTCTTCATCATGACCAAAGAGAATTATGAATCCATCGAAACCGATAAATTCTCAATTGTCGATGCTGTCAAGAAAAAATATCCGAGAGGTTTCACTCTTTCTCTCGGTGTCGCCTTAGGTTTCCCTGATTATGCGAAGTTAGCATCCATGGCCTCCTCTGCACTTGATGTTGCTCTCTCTAGAGGCGGTGACCAAGCAGTTGTCGACCGCCATGGTGAAGCTCTTAAATACTACGGCGGAAAGACTGATTTAGCACCATCGAGAAACCGTGTCAAAACAAGAACGTTATCGAACTCCTTTGTCACCATCTTGAAAAACTATCGCAATGTTGTCATCATGGGACATAAAACCGCAGACTTCGATGCGGTTGCTGCAAGCTTAGGTGTCTACGCTTTATGTAAATCTGTCTCCATTCCCGCCAGAATCTGCTATGAAGACCAGTTGGTAGAAGATAAAGCGAGACGTGCGATCGAGTGCGAATTTAAGAAAGAAGAATTTGACCAAATCTTCGTCACCATGCGTGAGTTAGACTCACTCATCCACGAAGAGACTCTCCTTGTGATGGTGGATCACAGCAATCCGACCATTTCCATCTTCGAAGCCTATGTAAAAAAATTCTCTCACATTGCAGTCATCGACCACCATCGTCCTGGAAACCAGATTATCAGCAACCCTGTCTTTGAAGACATCGACACTTCCGCAAGCTCTGCCAGTGAGATCATCACCTCCTTCATTACATATAACCCCAACAATATTCCTTTGGATGAAAGAACCGCAACATTCCTTCTCGCCGGTATTTGCTTAGATACGCATTTCTATCACGAGCATGCGACAAACTCAACTTTTGAAGCCTCTGCTCAGCTGAAAAACTTCGATGCCGATTCCTTGAAGGTCGTCGAGTTCTTAAAAGAAGACTTGGAAGAATATCGTCAGAAAATCTCAATTCTCGACAATGGTGAGACACCGGTCACTGATGTCTACATCACCGTCTCTCCCGATGAAGAAATTGTCTCTGAAATCACCCTGAGCCGCGTCGCCGATGAATCAATCTCTATCCGCGGAATCCAAGCTGCCTTCTGTATCGGAAGAATCAACCCCCATGTCGTCAAAGTATCCGCCCGCTCCGACGGTTCCATCAACTGCGCTGCCATCATGGAAAAAATGCACGGTGGCGGCAGATTCGTCATGGCTGCAACAACCTTACAGGATGTCACAGTCGATGAAGTAAAAGCCCAATTAAAAGAAGTGTTAAAAGACTATTTGGACGATGCTAGAATCAGCACGCCCGGAAAGTGAGGAATCTTATGAAAGTACTGATGAAAAAAGATTTGAAAAAGGTCGGAAAAGCCGGCCAGATCATCGATGTTTCCGATGGTTATGGTGCGAATTATCTCATCCCTAACGGCTATGCTGTCCTTTATACTGCCGAAGCTCAGAAGCAGTACGATATCGAATTAGAAGAGCAAAGAATTCTCGATGAGAAGAAAAGACAAGAAGCGAGAGAACTCGCAAAGAGATTAGAGGGAATCACTCTTCAATTTGAAGCCTCTGCCGGAAGAAATGGCGATATGATTGGAACTGTCTCCTTTAAGAAAGCCTCCGAAGCCTTAGAGAAACTCCACGGCATCAAAATCAACAAAAGTCAGCTCATCGACAAAGATGTCATCATCAACGGATTCGGTCTCACCAAGCTCAGAGTTGATCTTTACAAAGGTGTCGAAGGAGAGATGAGAATCCACGTCAAACTCAAGGAAAAGAAATAATGGCCGAGCAAGTTGAAACCCTTCAATACAATGAATTGGCTGTCTTAGGGAACATTTTATCAGATTCGACAGGCAATCAAATTCTCACTGCAGTTCAATATTTGACTGCGGATGATTTTACTGACACTAGAAATCAGGCTGTCTTCCACGCCATGCTTGAAATCAACAGCAAAGGACAGACTCCTGATCTTGCCACTGTCATCGACACTTTAAAGAACAACAAAGTATTCGATGCCATCGGCGGTTTAGATTATCTGAACACCATCATCGAAAACGGCGCACATGTCGGCTCCTTAGAAGTCTACATCTCCCGAATGAAGGACCGCACATTGATGGACAATTTTGTAGGCACACTAAGAGATATCTATGAATCCGCCACCACAAAACCGATTCCCGATGTCAGCGAATTCATCGGCGATGCGGAGAAGAGAATCAATGAGATTTCCTCTAAACGCTCCATCAAAGAAGCCAAGAGACTCGGTGAGATTTCTCCATCTCTTGTGAAACGCTGGGTGGAACAGAGCAAAGACTTCCGTGAAAAAGGCATTCAGCCAAACGGCATCACCGGTATCCCTACAGGCTATGAAGAGCTCGATAGACTCACCAAAGGCTGGCACAAAGGTCACCTCATCCTGATCGGTGCTAGACCCTCCGTCGGTAAAACCGCTTTTGCGTTAAACCTCTTATACAAAGTCGCACTCCAAGGCACCCCTGTCATCTTCTTCTCGTTAGAGATGGATTCTGAATCTATCGAGATGAGATTGTTAGAACTTGCTTCTAACCTCACTTCTACTGAAATCAACAGTCTTGACTTCGCCCCTGACTCCACCGCAGAAAAGCTGATTGTGAACCCGAAAAACCAGCAGGAAGCTGCCAATGTCAACAAGCTTCAGCAGGGTTTAGCTACTTTAGCAAAACTTCCCTTCTATGTCGATGAAAATCCTGGTACCAACATGAGAGACATCGCCTCCCGCTGCAAGAAATTGATCAATGGACAGAACATCAAAGCCGGAGTCATCGCCATCGACTACCTCGGCTTAATTCGCCCATCTAAAACCTCAAGCAATGACAATAGAACAAACCAAGTTGCAGAGATTTCAAGAGACTTAAAACAGCTTGCAAGAGATTTGAAAATTCCTGTAATCGCATTGAGCCAACTTTCTCGTGATTCTGCAAAGCGTGGTATGGACCATCGCCCGCAACTCACCGATTTAAGAGACTCCGGTTCTCTAGAACAAGATGCGGATATGGTTTTCTTCCTCTACCGCTCTGACTACTTTAAAGATGATCAAAAAGACGGTGAAAAAGACGACATGCCACAACACCGCGATGATGAAAATTCCGCAACCAGCCAAGTTCAGTTACTTTTACAAAAGAACAGAGATGGCTCATTAGGTTCCATCGATTTTGTCTTTGACAAGGAGCACTGTTGCTTCAACGTCGCCTACGATGCTGGTGACAACAATCCCTACTGATCATGAAATACGATGTCATCTCTAGCGGGAGCAAAGGGAACTGCACCCTGATCTTTTCCAAGGGCCACTGTATTCAAATCGATTTTGGCATCTCAAAAAAACGCGTAATCGACGCTTTAAAATCCTATGAGAAAACTTTCGATGATGTCGAAGCAGTTTTCGTGACTCACTCTCATTCTGATCACTGCGCACACATCGAAAGAGCAAAAGACAAAATCGTCTTCGCCTCCACGCCTTCTCTTCCCCATTTTCCACATGTCATCGATAATAATCACCTCTTGAAACCATTCCAAAAAATTGTACTTCCCCCCTTTACCATCACCGTGCTTCCTCTCTCTCACGATGCGAAGAACACAGTCGGGTTCATCATCGATGATGGAGAAGAAAGACTTTGCTATGTCACTGACACAGGCTTCATCCCGGAAAAAGAATTTCCTTACCTGATAAACTGTGATTACTACATCTTTGAATCCAATCACGACCCTGAGATGCTATACACATCCTCAAGGCCGGATTGTCTCATCAAGAGAATCATCTCAGACAAAGGACATCTCTCCAACCAAGATTCCGCTTATTACCTCTCTATCTTCATCGGAGATAAGACCAAAGAGATTGTCTTAGCTCACCTTTCAGAAGAGTGCAACACACCTCAGTTAGCAAGAACATCGTATGAGAAGGGATTGAAAGATCAGCTCGGCTTTGTCCCCTCTGTCAAAGTCATGATTGCCTCTAGCAAAGAAGAGACAAGAGGTGGACAATGACATTTAAATTTCTCATCCCCGGAAAACTCAAGGACCGGTATCTTCAAGAAGGCTGTCAAGAATATCTAAAGCGCCTTTCCAAGTACGGCAAAATGACTCTGAGCTTTCTTCCAGAGGAGCCAGTCTCACCCTCGATGACAAAGAGTCAAAGAGAAAAAGCGCTCCAGATTGAAGCAAAAAGAGCATTATCACAAATCTCAGAAGATGACATCCTCTTCTTAGTCGATATCCACGGAAAAGAATTGACCACGGAAGAATTTGCCTCTCTGATGAAAGAGAAAATGGCTAAAAACGGAAACTTTGTCTTCCTTTTTGGTTCCTCTTTCGGCTTAGATGACTCCCTAAGGAAAAGAGCTGACGTCTCTTTTTCCCTATCAAAGCTCACTTTCACTCACTACATGGCACTCTATCTAACCCTTGAACAGTGCTACCGCGCGATGAAGATCCTCAAAGGAGAGTCTTACGACAAATAATTCTCACTCTATCAAAAAAATCATTTGACAAGCGTGTTAGAAATCTTTATACTCATAACTTGCCATTGGGATATAGTCAAGCGGTAAGACAACGGTCTCTGAAATCGTGATGCCTTGGTTCGAATCCAAGTATCCCAGCCAATAGAAAAACGAGTGGTCTTCGGACCACTTTTTTCTTTTTCTAGGGTTGTTTCTAGCAAAATATATCGCAGCTATCCTAAAGTTCTTTTTTCGGTTGTTTTTCAGTCTTTTCTCTTTGAGAAAAAAGTTTCAAAAAGACCCCGCTATGTGCTGAGAAAAGACACTCGTTTTGGTATAATTTTCCCTGAGAGAAACCCTATGAACATTGAACAAGAATTAAACCATAAACAATATTTAGCAGCTTCCAGTCAAGCGAAACACCTCCGTATCGTCGCAGGAGCAGGAACAGGTAAGACGAGAACCTTGACTTATCGTCTCGCATATCAGATTTTATGTGGAATCAACCCCAAAAAAATGGTGGCAATCACTTTCACGAACAAAGCCGCCAAAGAGATGCTCACCCGCGTCGAAGCGCTGTTAGAAAGAGAACAAGTCACAAAAACTTCCAAGCCGTTAATTTGCACCTTCCACGCTTTCTGCTATCGTTTTTTACGTCAGGAGATCACTGCCATCAGCGGTTTTGATAAAAACTTCCAAATCGCGGATGAAGAAAACACCGCTGAGATTTATAAAAGCATTTTCAAAAAGATGCCCAAAGGGGACTCCAAAGACTACTGCAAATATATCACCTCAAAGATTTCTTCTCTCAAAACAGAAGGTATCTTCCCCATGGATGTCACCCGTTCTGACATTCCGATGGGTGCCTTGTACACTCTCGACGAACTTCTTTTTGTGTATCAGGAATACCAAAGACAGCTCCGCATTCAAAATTTGTTAGACTTTGATGACCTTTTGATGCTGACTGTTTACCTGATGAAGTCGAATGAGCAAATCCGCGAGCACTGGAGACAAAAATACGATGTCTTCTTGGTGGATGAGTTCCAAGACACCAACTCTCTTCAGTATGAGATGGTGAAGCTTTTCATGAAAAAAGATACTTCTCTCACTGTCGTCGGAGATCCAGATCAGACGATCTACACCTGGAGAGGAGCGAAAAACGAGATTATCAAAGACAGACTCCAAGAAGATTTCAGCGACTTGGAAACTGTTGTTTTAGATGAGAATTACCGCTCTACTCAAAATATTTTAGATGTGGCAAACGCGCTCATTCAGCACAACAAAAACCGCTTGAAAAAAGATCTTATCGCGAAAAGCGATGAGAGCGGAGCGCCGGTAGAATACTTCAGAGAAACGGACAACAACCAAGAGGCCTATCAAGTTGCACGCCGCATTCAAACCTTGATTAAAAATGGAGTAGATTACAACCAAATTGCAGTCATCTACCGCTCAAACTATCTCTCAAGAGCGTTAGAATCTCAGCTCACCAAATTCAAGGTTCCATACGAAGTCTACGGTGGTATGAAATTCTACGAGCGCGCTGAGATCAAGGATGCGATTTCCTACTTAAGAGTCGCTATCAACCCGGATGACTTCTCCTTCAAGAGAATCTTAAAAGCTCCCTCAAAAGGAATCGGTGATGTCACTTTAGACAAAGCCATGATGATGAAAGAACAACTCGGAGAAGAGACGACTCTCTTCGATGTCTTCCTTTCTCATAGAGATGATCTCTCCCTCAACAAAAAATCAAAGCTCGCTCTGGACTTGTTCTTCAGCGCTTATGAGAGATTCCTCCTTGCGCTTCAAAAAGCGGATTCTGGAGAAGCGATTTTAACTGCGATCAATCTCTATTATTCTGAGACTGGCTTCTTAGATTATGTTCACAGGGAGGATGTTAAGAATTCAGAGAAAATGTCATTCTTAGCAGCTAGCTCCACCTCGAAAGTCGACAATGTCAACGAATTCTTAAAAACCATCTCTGACTTCTTCCAAAGCGATGTTCTCTCTGATGAAGGAACTCCAGTTCACCCGACATTAGAAGAGTTCTTGATTCAGGTTGCACTTCAATCCGACCAAGATGCCCTAGAGGGTCAAAAGAAAGTCGCCTTGATGACTGGTCATGTCTCCAAGGGCCTCGAATTCCCGTATGTCTTTGTCACCGGATTAAACCAGACAATCTTCCCGACGAATCACGCGATTTTAGAACACAACTTTGAAGAGGAGAGAAGACTTCTCTACGTCTGCATGACAAGAGCTCAGAAGCAGCTTACGCTCTCTTCCTTCGGTGGAAGAAACTTTATGACCGGAGATGAATATCATCCCTCCATGTTCCTCAAAGAAATCCCGATTCAGCAGAAAGAACCTAGGGCCTTAGAGACCCGTTCTCCCTTTGAGCGTTATCATCCCTATCAAGGGAGCAACAAGCCGAATTTCTCTAACGCACAAACGTTTTTAAATCAGCATAAAGCAGCGCCCCAAGCTACCGTCGATAACAATTACCATGTTGGAGACAGAGTCATCCACGCCAGCTTCGGCAAAGGTGTCATCACAAAAATTAATGACAAAAAACTCACAGTCGACTTTGGTCCTGAATACGGAATCAAAGTGCTTGTCATCGGTTTCAAAGCCTTTAGAAAAATGAGGGAGGATGAATGAGATGAACGATTATGAAACAGATCAAAACAGAGTCAAAGAGCTCACAGAAATCTTAAACCGCTCCAACTACGAATATTATGTCCTAAACCAATCCAGCCTCTCTGATGCGGAGTTTGACTCCCTGATGGAAGAGCTCCAGATGTTAGAGAAAAAACACCCTGAGCTCAAAGATCCATTAAGTCCCACCAGCAGAGTCGGAGGTGGTGTCTTAGATAGTTTCAAAAAGATCAAACACAAGAAATACATGCTCTCTATCGGTGATGTATTCAATGAAGAAGAGATTATCGCCTTTGATGAGAACATCCGCAAAGTCACCGGATTAAAAGTAGTCGACTATATGTGTGAAGTGAAAATCGATGGTCTTTCCTGCTCTCTTGTCTACGAGAACGGAGATTTGATTTCCGCTTCCACCCGCGGAGATGGAACTGTCGGTGAGGATGTCACCAACAACTGTCTCACCATCAGAAGCATCCCTTACCATATTCAAGAGAAGCGAGATTTTGAAGTTCGCGGTGAAGTCTACATGCCCAAAAATAGCTTTGAGCGCCTCAATCAAGAGCGTGAGAAAGAGCACCAACCGCTCTTTGCAAACGCGAGAAATGCAGCCTCTGGTTCCCTGAAGAATCTCGACTCAAAAGTGACGGCAAAACGCGGTCTTGATGCCTGGTGGTACTACGTTCCTGATGCGCTTGATTTCGGTTTTACAAAGCACTCCGACGCTTTGAATTATATCCAGAACTTAGGCTTTAAAACAAACCCGGAAAGACGGCTTGTTCACGGCATCGAAGAGGTCTTAGCGTATGTCAGAGAATACCACGAAAAAAGACCGTCTCTCCCTTATGACATCGACGGGCTTGTCATCAAAGTGAACGACATGACACTTTACGATCTCATCGGATACACCATGAAGACACCGAAGTGGGAAATCGCCTACAAATTCCCACCCGAAGAGCAGATCACTAAGCTTCAAGATATTGAGATCACTGTCGGAAGAACCGGACGTGTCGTCCCCACAGCGATTCTTGCCCCAGTCCGTGTCGCCGGTTCGTTAATCTCAAGAGCGACTCTTAACAATGAGGACTTCATCGCTACAAAAGATATCCGCATCGGAGACTATGTCTCCTTGCATAAAGCAGGCGATGTCATCCCAGAAGTAGAGAAAGTCATCTTGGAGAGAAGAGAAAAAGATTCTCATCCCTATTCCTTCCCCACGGAATGCCCCTACTGTCACAACCATTTGGAGAGAATCCAAGGTCAGACATATTGTGTAAATGAAAACTGCCCGAGCAGAACCATCAACAACCTCATCTTCTTCGCCTCAAAGAACGGCATGGATATCGATGGTCTCGGAGAAAAACTTGTCGAATCTCTCTTCAACGAAGGATTTGTCAGAGACATCTCCGATTTCTACACACTCAAAGATCACCTCGAGGATTTGATGATGATCGATGGTATCGGTGAAAAGACTTGCAAATCTCTATTCGCCGAAATTGAAAACACGAAGAAGAAAGATGTCGTCTCTCTCCTCTGCGGCTTAGCGATTCCGCTTGTCGGAAAAAAGACCGCCATCGTTCTCATCGATCACTTCCGCTCTTTAGATGCTCTCATGAGAGCGAGCTATGAAGAGCTCTCCTCATTAGAAGATGTCGGTGAAATCACCGCCAATAAGATCATCTCCTACTTCGCTGATGAAAAGAACAAAGCCCTCATCGAGAAGTTGAGAGGTTACGGTTTGAATTTCTTCTCCCTCAAGCCTGTTTATCAAGCCAAAGAGAATTATTTCAGCGGGAAACGTTTTGTCTTAACTGGCACAATCTCTGTCTCCAGAGAAGAGATGACTGAGAGAATCGAACGCTTAGGAGGAAAGAGCTCCTCCTCTGTCAGCAAACTCACCGATTTTGTCTTAGCAGGAGAGAAAGCCGGAAGCAAACTCACCAAAGCGCAAGCCTTAGGAGTAAAGATTTTCAGCGAAGAAGAGATTCTTCCCCTCTTAGAAGAAGCGGAAAAGTCGCAAGAGTGACCTTTTCTATACAAATTCTTGTTGTATAATAGATAGATTATTTTGAGGTAAAGCTATGATCAAAGTTACAAAAGAAGTTATTGAGGTCTGCGCCCAAAACTTGCTCTTCGACCTCAATCCCGGCCAAGCCGACTTGATTTTTGAAGAGTTCAACACCGTTTTAGCACAGATCGATTATCTGAGCCATATCCCTCACGTCGATGAGGTAGATCCGATGACCTTCCCTTACAGCGAACACCAGAAGCTGATGAGAGAAGACCGTCCATCAAAGCCTCTCAAAGCCCAGGATGCCGTCAAGAACTGCAACAGCAAATTAGGCGTGCAAGTGAAATTGCCGAAAGTGGTAGGTAACAAAAATGACCAAGTGGATGAATAAAACAATCGGCGAGCTTCACCAGCTGCTCGTCGAAGGAAAAGTGACTGCTTCTGAGCTGGTGGAAGACTGCATTCAAGGAGTCTTAAACGATTCCTGCAACTCTTTTGAAGCGACCTGTTTTGAAGAGGCGAGAAAAGAAGCTCGCAAGATCAAAGAAGTCAAAGAAGACGAATACCTCAAAGGTATCCCTTACCTTGCCAAAGACAATTACTCTACCAAAGGAGTTGAAACCACCGCTTCCTCTAACATCCTCAACGGCTATGTTCCTCTCTTCGATGCGACTGTTGTTCGAAAGCTCCGCCAAAAAGGCATGATCATGGTGGCTCACACCTCCATGGATGAACTCGCCATGGGCGGAACAGGAACCACTGGAAAAAGAGGAGTCACCACAAATCCTTACGATCATGAGAGAATCGTCGGCGGATCATCCTCCGGTTCTGCTGCTGCTTTAGCTCAGGGAATCGCCCCGATGTCCTTAGGAAGCGACACTGGTGACTCTGTCAGAAAGCCCGCTTCCCACGCCGGACTTGTCGGCTTCAAACCGACCTGGGGAAGAATTTCCCGTTTCGGACTTTTCCCGTTTGCTCCTAGCCTTGACACCATCGCTTATTTCACCCGCGATGTCAAAGACTCCGCTTATTTGTTATCTGCGTTAGCCGGACATGATAACAACGACATGTCCACCTCTTACCGCAAAAAAGAGAAATACGAGCGCTATGTGGAAGAGAAGAAGACTCTCCACAGAATCGGCTACTTCAAAGCGGTTGTCGATGCCATGCAAGATGAGAAAATCAAAGCCGCCTTCTTCGATCTGTTAGAGAAACTCAGAAAAGCAGGCTATGAAGTGAGTGAATATGATTATCCGAGCGATCTTTTAGATGCCCTTTATCCGACCTACATGATTATCTCCTGCGCGGAGGCAACCAGCAATAACGCCAACTTAGATGGTGTCCGCTTCGGTCCCGCCGCAAAAGATAACCCCCAGACATACCGCGAATACATGAAAGAGTGCCGCACCAAAGGCTTCACAGATCTCATCAAGAGAAGATTCGTCATCGGCTCTTTCTCTTTGCTCTCCGCCAACCAAGATGAGATGTTCTCCCGCGCCCAGAAAGCCCGCCGTCTCATCGTCAACAAAATGAACGAATTCTTTGATTCCTTTGATTATTTCATCACCCCTGCCGCCTTCTCTCTCCCCAAGAAGATCTGTGATTTATCCACTGCTTGGAGCACTAATCCTGATTTCTTAGACAACATCATGACAATCGGAAACTTCGGTGGATATCCTTCTATCACTCTTCCGATGATGAAAGAAGATGGCATTCCTGTCGGTGTCAATGTCACCGGTAGAGTCTTTGAAGACGGAGCCGTGTTAGCGTTAGCCGATGAGATTCAAACTCTCACGGGGTTAAAAAACCTCACAGCCAAGGAGGTGAAATAAATGGAATACGAACCAGTAATCGGTATTGAGATCCACGTCGAGCTCAAAACCAAGTCTAAGATGTTCTCCAGCGGTCCTTGCAACTTCGGAGAATCGCCAAACACCCAGACTGTCCCCTTTGACTTAGCCTTCCCCGGCACCATGCCTGTAGTCAACAGAGAAGCGGTCAACTTCGGCATCAAAGTTTGCTCTGCGCTCCACATGAACATCGCGAGAACTCTCTATTTCGACCGCAAGAATTATTTCTATCCTGACCTACCGAAAGGGTATCAGATTACTCAGCAGTTCCACCCGATCGGAACCAAAGGTTATGTCGAGATTGTCTCTGAAGGAGAAAAGATTAGAGTCGGTGTCGATAACGCTCACTTAGAAGAAGATACCGCCAAGCAGATTCACCTCTCCAACATCTCTTTATTGAACTTCAACCGCTGCGGAACTCCTCTGATTGAAATTGTCTCCGATCCTGATATGCGCTCTGGCGATCAGGCCATGAAATATGTCGAAGCCATCCGTGAGATTGTCACCTACTTAGGTGTCTCTGATGGCAAAATGGAAAATGGATCCCTCCGCTGCGACATCAACATCTCTCTCCGCAAGAAAGGTGAGACCAAATTTGGAACCAAAGCCGAGTGCAAAAACCTCAACACCATTCAAAACATCAAAGCTGCGGTCGATTACGAGATCAAGAGACAGACTGAAATCTTAGAGTCAGGCGGAAAAGTCGAACAGGAGACAAGACGTTATGATGAAGCGTTGAAGAAGACAGTCCTCATGAGAAAGAAGACCGACGCTGTTGACTACAAATACTTCAGAGAACCCAACATTGTCCCTATCGACTTAGCGGAAGACTTCATCCAAGATGCCATTATGAGCATGAACAAACTCCCCAACCAGTACCGCGAAGAGCTGAAAGCGATCGGCTTAGGAGAATATGAAATCGGCGAGCTTCTCAAAGATCAGAAGTTCACCCTCTACTACACGGAGTGTCTCTCCTTAGGAGCGAAGAATCCAACTCTCCTCTGGAACTACCTCATGGTCGATATCTTAGGCTATCTGAACAAGAAAGAAATCGCCCTTACTGACCTCAAATTCACCAAAGAGCAGTTTGTCGCTTTCATCAACCTGTTAGCGGAGAATAAGATCAACTCCAAACAAGGAAAAGAAGTTCTCTTGAAGATGTTAGAGGAAGGAAAAGATCCTCTGACTGTCGTCAAAGAGGAAGGCTTCGAGCAAATCTCGGATGAGAGTTATCTCCAGAGCTTAGTCGATGAAGTCTTAGCTTCTAACAACCAAGTGGTTGAAGATTGGAAGAGAGGAAAAGATCACGCCTTAGGCTATCTTGTCGGACAAGTGATGAAGAAGAGCAAAGGCAAAGCCAACCCTGCCAGAAGCAAAGAGATGATCTTAGCCATCATCGGCCCCTGCGGAAAATAAACCACAAGCCTCGTGAGAACGAGGCTTTTTCTCTTTCTCTTATAGTAAAAGAGAAGTCTTTTCGGTATAATACTCTTCGCTATGTCCAAAGATTTTTATATAGAAATATTACACGAAGATAAAAACTGCCACGCCCGTTACGGCTATCTTCACACGCCTCACGGAACTGTGGAACTTCCGATGTTCATGCCCGTTGGCACCCAAGCCACTGTCAAGAACATTTCGCCAGAAGAGCTCAAAGAGATGGGGTCTGGCGTCGTTTTAGCAAACACATATCACCTCGCGTTACGCCCGGGTACAAAGATTGTCAAAGAAGCTGGTGGCATCCAGAAGTTCATGAACTACGATGGACCTATGCTCACGGACTCTGGCGGATACCAGGTTTTCTCCTTGACCAAACTCAGAGATAAAATCACCGAAGAAGGTGTCTCGTTTAAAGATCCTCTCTCCGGAGACAAACACTTCTTTTCTCCTGAGAGTGTCATCGGCTTAGAGGAAGATATCGGTGCGGATATCATCATGTGCTTTGATGAGTGCGCCCCTTGGCCATGTACTAAAGAATACATGAAGAATTCTATCGATCGCACCATCCGCTGGGCTAAGAGATGTCTCGCCGCCAAGACTAGAGACGATCAAGCACTCTTTGGAATCTGACAAGGTGTAAATTATGCTGATCTCAGACAATACTGCGCAGAAGAGCTCACGAAGCTTCCCTTTGAGGGTTTCTCAATCGGTGGAACTGCAATCGGTGAACCGCGTGTCACCGAATATCACGAAGTCTCCTTAACGATCCCCTATCTTCCCTATGACAAGCCTCGTTACCTGATGGGAATCGGTTCTCTCGACATGCTCTTTGACGGCATCCGCAAAGGAGTCGATATGTTCGACTGTGTCCTTCCTACCCGTTTAGCGCGCCACGGTTCTGTCATGACAAGCCACGGTAGAATCAACATCATGAAAGGCAAGTACGCAAATGACTTCACTCCACTGGATGAAGAGTGCGACTGCTACTGCTGCAAACACTACACCAAAGCCTATGTCCACCATCTCATGAAATGTGAGGAAGGCTTTGGAGCACGCTTAGCTTCCATTCACAACATCCGCTTCTTGATCAAAGCGATGGAGGGAGCAAGAGAGGCGATCAAGAACGATCGCTTCTTAGAATACGCCGCCGAGGTCTTAGAGAAATTCGGCTCGGTGAGGGGGTGTTAAGATATGAACACAGAAGGTTTCGATTACGATATTTACGATTTAAATTCATATTATTACGATTTACCAGAAGAGAGAATCGCACAATCTCCTGCTCAAAAAAGAGATCAGAGCCGGCTTTTGGTGATGGAAAAAGAGAGCGGGAAACTCAAAGATGAGCCTGTATTTCATAACATCATCAACTATCTTCACGAAGGTGATGTCTTAGTGAGAAACAACACCAAAGTCATCCCGGCAAGACTGTTAGGGGAGAAAAAAGAGACCCATGCTCATGTCGAGCTTCTTCTCTTAAAAGAGCTCCCCGATCAAAAAGATGTCTGGCAGTGCCTTGTCGGAAACGCGAGGACTGTCAAAGTCGGAACGAAAGTCTCTTTCGGTCCAAACGATGAGCTTGTCGCGGAATGTTTGGAGATTCAAGAAGAAGGATTGAGACTCTTCCGCTTCACCTATGAAGGGATCTTCTTAGAAGTTTTAGACCGCTTAGGAAAAATGCCGCTTCCTCCTTATATTCACGCTCAGTTAGGTGACAATTCTCGCTATCAGACCGTGTACGCCAAAATCGAAGGATCGGCAGCAGCACCGACTGCTGGCTTCCACTTCACTCCAGAACTTTTTGAAGAACTCAAAAAGAAAGGAGTTGAGGTTTTAGATGTTACACTCCATGTTGGATTAGGAACATTTCGACCGGTCAAAAGCGATGATATCCGCTCTCACGACATGCACTCTGAGTTCTATCAGATGAGTCAAGAGACAGCAGAAAGACTCAACCTCGCCAAAGAAGAACATCGGAGAATCATCGCAGTCGGAACCACCTCCACCAGGACACTAGAATCTGTCATGCAACGCTATGGAAAGTTCCAAGCTTGTTCTGGTGATACAAAGTTGTTTATTTACCCAGGCTTCCAATTCAAAGCAATTGATGCCCTGATTACCAATTTCCATTTACCGAAGTCAACTTTGGTGATGCTCGTCTCTGCTTTTTCTAGTAGAGCCAATGTTTTACATGCGTATGAACATGCGGTAAAAGAGAATTATCGCTTCTTCTCTTTCGGAGATGCGATGTTTATCACCGGAGAAAAAATCCGTGACTGAAAAGAATCTTCCAAGAGATTATTATCAGAAACAAATGGAGTCTGAATTCGCTCTTGTGGACCAGCAAGAGAAAAAACCGACTCTCTTTCTTCACGCCTGCTGCGGACCTTGTCTCACCTATCCTCTCTCTATCTTAATTGAACACTTCGATGTCACAGTCGGCTTCTTTAACCCGAACATTCAGCCTTTAGAAGAGTACGAGAAAAGACTTGTCACTCTTGAGAGTTTCCTCTCGAAATACAGTGAGGACAAAGGGGTGAAAATTCCACTTGTTGTAAACGAAGAGGACTTCTTAAAATACAACGAGCTCTTTTTTGACCGCTCCCAGGATGTCGAGGGTGGAAAGGTTTGTCTTCGCTGTCACGCATACCGTCTCTCTTTGGCATATCAGTACGCAGCTTCTCACCATTATGACTACTTCACGACCGTGATGACAGTCTCATGCAAAAAGCCTTCCAAAGAGCTCAACGAGATTGCAGAAAAACTCGCAAAACAGTATCCGAACACGAAATATCTCTACTCTGATTTCAAGAAAAATAACGGCCAGAAAATCGGAATTGACATCGCAAAAGAATACCAGCTCTACCGCCAGAATTACTGCGGTTGCCTCCCCTCGTTAAATGAGAGAAAAAAGCAAACCGCTTAGTCGATAAACTGTCTTTTTAACTTCTCGTATTGTCTCTTTGCCTCACTCTCATCCTCAAAGATGATGGTGATGGCGTTTTTTTGTATTTGAATTGTTCTTTTCTTCTCGACACCGAGGTAACTCCGTTTTGCCTTCTCTAAATCACGACAGGAGAGAGAGCCTTTTTGAATCTGCGCAAAAAGTTCATCTTGAACCTCTTTCGGAAGATTGAGAAGAGAGCGTGCTTCTCCATAGGAAAGCTCAAAAGAGATGAGGCCCTGTTTGAGATTCTTAGGAAGTTTTTGTAATCGTAAAAGATTCTTCACCTGAGAGGAAGAAAGGTGAGATCGTGAGGCAATCTCCTCAACACTGAAATGATATTTCTCTTTCAACACGGAAAAAGCGTATGTCTTCACATAGGGAGAATCCCCCTCTTCTTGGATATTCTCTAAGATGTAAGAGACCTTTCGATCCCACTCTAACTCCGCCTTGACGACTGGAATCTCAACCATGCCGATTTTCTTAGCCAACAAAAGACGTTTCACGCCGTTGATAATCTCATATTGATCACCGGTTTTCACCGCGATTAAAGGCATCAAAAAGCCATCTTCTTTCAAAGACTTCTCCAGCGATTGGTATCTAGTCAAATCATAATTTTCCTCGGCGTATAAATCCGCGATAACAAGTTCATTTACCGGCGCAAAGAAACTAGCGGTATCAAGCAAGTTGTGCTCAATTTCCGAGACGACAGAATATTTTTGATACCGATCCACTAACTTGGATAAATCGCGGCGGTCACTTGATTTTTTCAACACGTTCGATGACCTCTCTGGCGAGTGCTCTATAAGTGAGAGAACCCATACTGTTAGGCTTATAGTGACTCACCGGCATTCCGTTTGCAATCGATTCTGGGATAGAAACATTGCGCGGGATAGTCGTGATGAACACATGGTCTTTAAAGTTGTTTCTAATCTCGCTTTGGATATCCATCGAAAGTTTCGTTCTCGGATCGTACATCGTGAGCAAGATTCCTAAAATATTGAGCTTCGGGTTATCTCTCTTTTGAACATTGGCGATCGTGGAGAGAAGCTGAGCAAGAGCATCAAAAGCGAAATATTCGCACTGGACCGGAATCAAAATATCATCGCTAGCATTCAGCGCGTTTAAGGAGAGAAAGCCTAACGAAGGAGGGCAGTCGATCAAAATGAAATCGAAGAGTTTTAACTCTTCTCTCACCAGCTTCTCTTTCAAAAGCAAGGTGGAAGCTTTTCCTTTCTGGTTGAGAGTCGTCTCCACCATCGCTAACGTCAGGTTAGCGGAGATGAGATAGATATTCGAAAAGCTTGTCTTGCGGATGCAGTGTTTTAAATCCGCTTGGGAGAGAAGAAGCTCTCGAATAGTTCTCTTACTCAGTGTCGGATCGATATTCAACGCGGTAGAGCAGTTTCCCTGAGGATC
>JALFLX010000089.1 GCA_022774485.1 Bacilli bacterium | reverse complement strand
GGACGGTTTTATAGGTACTTTCTCGAGCGAAATTTGTTTTGATTTTTGCAACAGTTCCGTTTTCGATATGATAGGTGTTAGAGGCTTGATCATAACTTAACATCTTCTGAGCGATGGTAAATGGTTGTTTTTGATCTAACTCTACTTTGTTACGGATGAAGAGGGTGAGATTAACTTCTGTATCAGTGAATTTTTCTTTGAACGTGATATTCGTCTTGCCGACTTTCTTAAGGGTGAAGAAATCATTTTCTTTGGTCAAATATTCAGAATCATAAGCGACATCGACAAGTTTCTTCGTGACATTATCCGGTTCTGAAAGAAGCTCTGTTTTGATTTTAGACTTGACGTAGAAGGTCATGCTAATTCTTCCTTCCTCATCGATGTGTCCTGTAAGATCAAGCTTCTCTGTGGAGTCTCCTTGATAGAGATTTAAGGTGAGACGTTTTACGTATGTGTGCCTTAGAGATAGTGTCAATACTTTGCTCATTCCGAGATAGGAAGTTTCTCCTTTGCAGGGAGTGATCAAGATTTTGATGGTTCCTTCATCTAAGGCTCTGATTCTGAGCGTGTCTTTTGTTTCAGAAGCGATGTTATAAAGAGAGGTATCTTCTTCTCGGAAGGAGTAACGATAAGAGATTTGATCATCCGTTAAGGAACCAAACTTGAATTCGAACGAGTTGTTTACATGGAGAAGCGGTTCTATGTCAAAGGTTGGATACGACTTATCCTGGAATTC
Organism: Bacilli bacterium; assembly: GCA_022774485.1. Lineage (GTDB taxonomy): Bacteria > Bacillota_I > Bacilli_A > RFN20 > CAG-288 > Enterosoma. Next base: position 1,910 of record JALFLX010000089.1, on the reverse strand, counting down.
GGTCAATCCATTTGAATAGCGTGGTTCATCCTCTGGATTTTGTTCTTCATATTGCATTTTGAAGTCTTCGATGATGTCATAGGTGAGAATTTCTGATAATCCAGTAGCGCTGTTTACGACTTTGATGTTGATATTTGCAGCAAGTGAAGAAGTGGTGTTTAATGTGGTTCCATCGAGCGTGATGGAAGCATCTTCTGGGTATTTTGATTCGAGCGTATAGGTTAATTCTTTGGAAGTTGAGTCATTTACTTCAACACCTTCTCTGTTGTAGAACTTATCGATTTTGATTCCAGTGGATAAGGAATATTGTTTGTTCAAGAAGAGGACATGTTCTCCTTCTTCTTTTGATTCATTGATATTGTCAGTCAGTGAGAAAGTGCTGATTTCTTCCGGTTCCGGCGGGTTTTCCACAGCGACATCGATTTCTTTTTTCACAGCGTAATTCTCAGGATTTTCCCCTACTGCATTTTTTTCTTCTTTGCGGTTGAAGAAATAGACAGAGACTTTACAAGTGCCAGCGCTCACTGCGGTGACTTTTCCGTTATTGTTAACAGTAAGGACGGAGGGATTGCTGCTCTTATAGAGAATATGATCGCTCGCTTTGTCTTTGACAGCTGTAGCATTTGATGGCTTAGCGCCTTGATAAGTGACATTCTTACTCTCGCCTACAATGAGCTTTGGAGAAGTGGAATTGCCGACAAGGATTTTACTGATGCTGTTAAGCTCGACGATTCCGATACGAAGCGTTCTTGTCGCAAAGATGTTTTCATCGTAATCGGAGATAACCTTTAATGTGGTCTCTCCTTCTTTTAATCCTTTGACAGAGGTGTTAGAAACTGAGGCGATGCTAGAATCTTCCACTTCAATTCTAAAGGTTCTGTATGTCGCGGTTGACGGCGTGAAAGTGATTTTATAAACAGAAGAGTTTTGAAGGTTGATGGATTCTCCAATGGATTGGATGTAATCATTCTGGCTGAGAGAGATCTCTTGCAACGGAATGATGTCTTCTTTGTTCTCTTTGATGACAACAGAGAATTGGCTTGTCTTCATATTGTTAGAAGTGACAGTCACAAGGATAGGAGACGATGATTCTTTCACGGGGTATAAAGTACCGCTTTGAGAGACACTCAAGATAGAAGAATCGCAAGAAGCTTGATAAGTGAGTGTTTTAATGGTGGTGTTTTCTGGTTCAAAGGTTGTCTGAATCGGATAGCTCTTTCCAGCTTCAAGAACATAATGACCTTTTTCATTCTTCTCAGCGTTGATTAAAGAGGTGATGCTTTCTTCCTCTATATTTTTGATTAAGAATTTCAAGCTGTCTTGTAATTCAGGATAGGAGGAAGAACAGACAGTGATGATAGCTTCTCCAGAAGCGTTTGCCTGAAGTTTTCCTTCGCTATCCACGGCGAGAATCTCTTCGGAACTAGTCGTATAGGTTAAGGATTTAAAGGATGAGTTCTCTGGCTCAATAACCACCTCTAAGGAAAGTGTTTCTCCGACATAGAGAGTGTTTTTTTCAGGTTCGTTGAATTTGACAGAAGTCGGTAAGATAATTTCGCTTTGATCGCCGGCATTTTCATTAACAATGTCTGCGATACCACCGCCGATCGCGTTGGATTGGTCACTGGAAATGTTTCCTGGCATCGCTGCTTCGACAATCAAAATCAGCATGCAGCCAATATAAGCAATGAGACTGAGAATCAAGAAAATTTTTCGTTTTGGGTTAAATTTATCGAACATGTCAAACACCTCGATAATATTGTCTCACTTTAGCGCTTTTTTAGCGAATGAAATTTTATTTTTCTTCTAATTTGTACAAAAATTGCAAAAATGTATCATTTTCCTATGTAAATTTCAAGATAAAGGAAAAGGTACCATATGAAAAATAACATAATTATTATCACTGTTGT
>JALFLX010000088.1 GCA_022774485.1 Bacilli bacterium | reverse complement strand
ATCTCCAAAAACATCTATTCCGGAACAGTCGACTATGAATTGGAGTGTGATTCTGACTCCGCGTTCAACTCTCAAAACACCTTGAGAAGTCTCTGCGATCACTTCGATATCAAATATGAACCGAACGTTCTCTCCAAAGAGACAAGAGCGATCAACGCAGCTCAAAAAGCAAAACAAAAATAACAAAGAAAGCTAGACACAGTCAGGAAAACCTGAAGTTGTCTAGCTTTTTTTACTTCCTGATTTCTAACTAAGAGCAACAAAGAAATTATCTCTTTCAAGAAAAAAGCGTCTCAAGCTGAAATGAGGCGCTCAGATTTTTAAAGGTTTATTTCTGGTGGATACGATCAGAGAAACGATGCTCACAATTAGGATACTGAGGGCAGTTTTTCTCGGTGCAAATTCTGCTTGCGATATCCTTTGCAGTAGCGATTGCGCGGCAGTTGCGTTGAAAAATCTCCAGTTCATCTGCGTTATATCCGACTTGAATTCGATCATCATCGACAATGATTGGACGCTTTAAGATGGTCGGATTTTCACGGATAAAGTCGAGCAGTTCTTTCACGGACATGCTGTCGACATCAATGTTTCTCTCTTTGAACACTTTGCTTCTAGTGGAGATGATCTCATCTGTTCCATCGAGAGATTTATTGAGCATCTCCTTGAGCTCTTCTAAAGTGATTTCATGCTTCAAAATGTTGATTTCTTCATAGGGGATGTTCTGCTCATCGAACCAGGCCTTCACTTTTCTGCAGCTGGTGCAGCTAGGAGACATATATATTTTAATCATGTTTCTCTACCTCATTTTCAACAGGGACAACTTCTTTTCCGTTCTTCACGATGCGGTGAACATCAACACTGTATAAGAGCCACGCTAAGGATAAGAAGAAGATAGCAATCGTGCATAACGAGTCGACAATCGCATGCCGATGGAACAAACTGGCTTCTCCTTCAATCGATGGACCTAATAGAAGCAAGGTAGCCAAGATCAGATAGAAGAGGAACGTTGAGACCTTTCCGTACCATTTCGCACCGCCGATCGATTTGTTGCGCCTAGCGAGATAGACATCTTGGAAGATCAAGGTAATCTCTTTTAGCGCAAAGACAACAAACATCAGGATGACACTAGGCAAGTCTTTCATGCGGAAGCAGAGAGAAAAGGCGATCGCAGCCTGCAAGAGTTTATCTGCAATCGGATCAAGTGCTTTTCCGAGGTTTGATTTCATATTGAAAGTACGAGCGATGAAGCCATCGATAAAATCGGTGTAAGCGGCAACCATCATCACCGCAGCAGCGAAGTAAACATTCGCGTATTCATTGCCACAACAGGTGAAATCTGTGAGATATAAAATGATGAAAACAAAGACCAAAAGGAGGCGGAAATAACAGAGAATATTCGGTATCAAAAGCGCTTCTTCCTTGCGGAAGTATTGCTTGAACACGCCGATGAAGAATGATTTCTTCTGTTGATCTTTCACAATAAAATTATACCTTCTTTTTTTCGGAATAAAAATGAATAGAACAAAACCGGTCAGTTTTTTTCATAACGGAGGGATATTCAATCTCTTCTAAGAACAATCCTTGAGGTTCTGCTTTCACTTTGATGAGCTCTCTTTTGCCAGCTAAGGCATCGATGATATCGCCTTTCTCAATCCGGTGATTTCCATAGCTTAACAAAGCTCCTACCATGAATCTCACCTGATAGCGTAAGAAAGCTTTTCCTTTGAAGCGGAGATAAATCATCCCTTCTTCTTCAGAATACGAAGTTGAGTTAATCGTCAATAGGGTATTTTCTTCTCCTTCTAAGGTTGCAAAAGAGGAAAATTCATGGGTCCCTTGAAACAGAGGAAGCGCCTCTTTGATTCTTTCGATATCAAGATGACAATCAGGGATATAAGAGAGAGAGGAGAGAAGCGGATTGACATATCCTGGTTTTTGAATCAGATAACAATATGTTTTTGATGTGCAGTCATAGCGAGGGGAAAAATCCTCAGCTACCTCGACAATCTCTGTAACATAAACCTCCGGTGCAAACATCCGGTTGAGGACATATTGTAAATCTTCTTTGGTCTTGCGTTCTTTTTTAAAAGAGAACGCGAGAGCAAAAGAGAGCGCATTGACATAGCGGTCAAGTCTTGAAGCGATTGTGACTTTGATATCTTCTTGATAATATTGAGATAAGAAATCCTCAAACAAACCTTGGATGGTCCGATTTTCTTTTTGGCGTTGAGTCCCGTAGAAGTTTTGACCGTTGAACGCAAGAAATACCAGATATCTCATAAGGCAGGAACGCTGATGTTCAGCGCAGCAAAAAGATCAGGTTTTAACACTGCTAAGGTGATAAATCCGGCAGTGAAAAGGCATAAGAATATCACGGAGATTGTGTCTCTCATTCCCCAGGTATCGGTCTTGAATTTTGTTCTCTTTCCATCAGGGTCATAACCTCTTGCTTCCATAGCATCAGCGAGTTCCCCACTGGTTAAGAATGCGGACATAAAGAGAGGAATGATCAAAGAGACAAGCGCTTTGATCTTCTCTTTGAATTTTCCCTGTTTATAGTCGACACCGCGGCTCGCCTGCGCTTTCATGATTCTGCTTGTCTGCTCCTGAAGAGTCGGAACAAAGCGAAGCGCTAAAGAGAGAGCCATCGCGAATTTGTGAACCGGGATATGAATCAGTTTCAAAGGATAGAACAACCATTCCAATGAAGCGGTGAGTTCCATCGGTTTGGTCGTCTGGGTAAGAATATTGGTCACCATAAGGACTAAAACAAGACGGACAAAGATGTAGACGACATTGATGATGGCGCCTAAACGAATTGCGACCCCTGTCCCCTCTTCCGCGTTAAACGGAATCGTGAAAAGAATCATCGAATTATCATTCCCGTTGAAAAGAACATTGATGAGAAGCAAGAGGAAAATCATAAACCACAGCGCTTTAAGAGAGCGGAAGAGAGACAAGAAAGAAGCTTTAGCAACAAGAGAGATAGAAAGAAGAACAATGAAAATTCCACCATAGATGACAAGGTTCATCCACGGAGTTCCGTAATTGAGGAAGACAGAGACGAGGAAGAGAATCATCGCCATAAGCTTCACTCTGCAATCAATGCGATGAATCACGGTGTGATAAGAAGAATAACGGCCGAAGCTAGTCATGTTCCCTCCTCGCTCTCACGATTTCATCTGCAAGGCTATCACAATCTTTGATTCTTGATAAATCAATCGGTAATCCTCTTTCTTTTAACTGTAGAGCAAAAGAAAACACTTTAGGTGGTTCTAATGAGGATGTCTTAAGGAATTCACGATCTTGGAACAAAGAGATAGGTGTTTCATCTCTCAGGATAGATCCGTTTTCTAACACCAGCGCGCGAGTCGCGTAACGGAGGACAACGTCCATATCGTGAGTCGCTAAAATAATGCTTGTTCCGTTATTGTTCAAACCGGAGAGAAGATCCATGAGGTTCTGTTCACTCTCAGCGTCAAGACCGACCGTTGGTTCATCAAGGACAAGAACCTCCGGATTCAAAGCTAAGATACCAGCGATTGCTACTCTTCGCTTCTCACCGCCAGAAAGTTCAAAAGGAGAACGGTTGTAAAAATCTTCGCCCAACCCGACTTTCTTCAGCGCTTCTTTGCTCATGTTGAGCGCTTCTTCTTCACTCGCTCCGAAATTCTTCGGGCCGTAAGAGACATCTTTTAAGACAGTTTCTTCAAAGAGCTGATATTCAGGAAATTGGAAAACAAGGCCGACTTTTTTTCGTAAGCCTTTGACATCCTTGAGTTTTTTCTTGTGCTTCTTCTTCATCAGAGAAGTGTTCACTTTTCCGTTCTTCTTATATTCAAGTGTCATATCGATGAGATAGGAACCCACCTCGACTACACCAGAAGTCGGTAACAAAAGACCGTTGAGATGCTGAATCAAAGTGCTCTTTCCAGAACCTGTCTTTCCAATCAACGCGGTAAAACAGCCATCCTCAAAAAGAAGGTTGATATCATTCAACGCTTTCTTCTGACTCGGAGAGCCAGGGGAATAGATGAAGTTCACATGTTCTAATCTCACTGGCATAAGGCGTTTAATAAATCCTCATCAGAATTGATTTCAGAAAGAGAAATTCCTCTTACCGACAACGATTGTTTCAGTTTTTGGACAAAGGGGATATCTAATCTCATCCCCTTCAGCTCCTCCACATGAGAGAACACTTCAAAAGGCGTACCATCTAAGACAACCTTACCCGCATTCAAGACAACGACACGATCAGCAACGGATGCATCCTCTAATTCATGGGTGATATTCAAGACCGTCAAATCCGGATTCTCTTCTCTTGTCTTTTTGATGAGCGCTCTTAGCTCACTTTTTCCTTTCGGATCAAGCATCGCAGATGCTTCATCTAAAATTAATATGCTAGACTTTCGAGCGATTGCACCTGCGATTGCAACTCTCTGCTTTTGACCGCCAGACAAGTTGCAAGGTTCTCTATCAAGATACTCTTCCATCCCGACCTTTTTTGCACACTCTTCAATCATCTGAGGCATGGCTTTCGGATCGACGCATTCGTTCTCTAATCCGAAGGCGATATCATCTCTCACAGTCGCACCGATGAACTGAGAATCTGGATTTTGGAAGACAAGGGCGATGTCTCTTCGTAAAAGCAAGACATTATCATCTGTCATTTTGACACCAAAAATGAAGATATCTCCGCTCTTTTGAACTAAGATACCATCGATCAATTTCGCTAATGTGCTTTTTCCAGAGCCGTTATGCCCGATGATTGCGACACTCTGTCCCCTCTTGATATCGAGCGTGATCTCCTTGATGTTAAGAGGTCCATTCTCAATATAAGAGAAAGAGAGGTCTTTTAAGAAAATTGCAGAATCTTCCGCGATATTCTCATCTCGTTTTAAAAGCTCTTGTCGTTTACTTTCGCTTCTCATCTCTATTTTGAATCAAATACTTAACTGTCTGATAAACACAGTACACCACAATCGACAACGTGAGCAGTGAGCCCCAAACGATCATGATGATGTTCCATCCTCTCTCCTGGCCTGTGCTGTTATAGATGGCATAAATTAAGATCAACAGTGTCAAGGCGATGAGGAAAAAAGAGAGGCTTGCGATCAAGAGACGCTTGATCGGAAAGCCTTTTTTCTCTTCGTTATTCATGGAATTTGATGTCGGGAAGTCTTCCTTCGTAATGTACGTAAGGAATCTTTGCCATATCTAACATCCTTCTCGCAGCGACTTCCGCATCGGTATCGTGATATTTGTCAGAAAGATAGACAACTTTCTTGATACCGGCTTGAATCACAGCTTTGGTGCACTCGTTGCAAGGGAAGAGAGTCACATAGAGAGTGCTTCCTTTTAAGTTGTGATTTGAATTTAGAATCGCGTTGAGCTCCGCGTGGCAGACATAGGGATATTTTGTCTCTAAATAAGGTTTGTTCTCTTTGCTTCCCGCCCAGGGAATCTCTTCATCAGAGACGCCTAATGGCATTCCGTTATATCCTAAGGAAAGAACTTTATGATCATCAGAGACAATACAAGCACCGACTTTGGTGTTGCCATCCTTGCTTCTTAAAGAAGAGAGCAAAGCGATTGACATAAAGTATTCATCCCAAGAAATGTTATCGAATTTCATATCCCTACCTCCAAGCGGTTAACATTATATCGTGTTTCGAAAAGACTTACCATAGAGGTAAGTCAGGAAAGCGCTAATGAGAACTCTTCACGTCGATGCGGTTTAACGCACGTTTCAATTTGATCTCAGCGCGGATTGAATCGCGTTTTGAAGAAGCTTGAGAAAGAAGTTTTGACGCGTTCTCTTTGGCTCTGATCGCACGCTCTAAATCAATCTCATCGGGAGATTCAATCGCATAGACAAAAAGGCGAATCAAATTCTCGCTCTGGGAGATGTCAATCGTCCCGCCAGAGATCGCATAGACATAGTGCTTGTTGTTCGCGATAAGAGAGAGTTTTGAGATTTCCACATTCCCGAGGTAATCCACATGATGAGGCAAGACTGTGATGTAGCCATCGTAAGTCTTGACAGTTAAGGAACTCACATCCCCTTGGTAATATTGGTGTTCCGGAGTGAGAATCTCAAGCTGCATGGTGTTTGCCATCTTACTTCTTGTTCTCCCCTGTTAAGGTCTTCGCTTTTTCAAGCGCATCATCAAACGTTCCGACATAAGTGAAAGCGGCTTCCGGAAGGTTATCTCCTTCTCCGTTCAAGATTCTTCTGAAGGAGGAAACCGTATCTTCAATCTTGATAAACTTTCCATCAAAGCCGTTGAACTTAGCAGCGACAAAGAACGGCTGAGATAAGAAGTTACGAATTCTTCTTGCTCTATTGACGACTAATTTATCCTCTTCGGAGAGCTCATCGATACCTAAAATTGCGATGATATCCTGAAGATCTTTGTATCTCTGAAGAATTTCTTGCACTTCTCTTGCAACTTGATAATGCTCTTGTCCGACAACATTGGGATCCAAGAAGTTAGAAGAAGAAGCGAGCGGATCAACTGCGGGGTAAAGGCCTAAAGCGGCGATGCCTCTATCCAAAACAGTCTTCGCATCTAAGTGAGAGAAGGTAGTGGCTGGAGCAGGGTCTGTCAAATCATCAGCAGGGACATAAACTGCCTGGATAGAAGTGATGGAGCCGTTTTTCGTGGAGGCGATACGCTCCTGAAGCTGACCCATCTCAGTGGCCAAAGTCGGCTGATAACCGACAGCAGATGGCATACGTCCTAACAAAGCAGAAACTTCGCTACCTGCTTGAGTGAAACGATAGATATTATCGATGAAGAGAAGAACATCCTGATGTGTGACATCGCGGAAATACTCCGCCATGGTAAGTCCGGAAAGTCCGACTCTCATACGGACACCAGGAGTCTCGTTCATCTGTCCGAAGACAAGTGCGGTGTTAGATAAAACACCGGATTCTTTCATCTCGTAGTAAAGGTCATTTCCTTCTCTAGAGCGCTCACCAACACCGGCAAAGACAGAGATGCCGTGCTTCTGCATGGCGATGTTGTTCATCAATTCCTGAATCAAAACTGTCTTTCCGACACCGGCACCACCGAAAAGGCCGACCTTACCACCTTTGATATAAGGGCAAAGCAAATCGATGACTTTGATACCAGTCTCAAAAATCTCCGCTTTGGTGGACTGCTCTTGGAATTTCGGCGGGTCGTTATAAATGGAATGAGTCTGCTTCGGCGTGAAGTCACCTGCCTCATCGATCGGTTGTCCTAAAACGTTGAACATACGGCCCAAAACTTCCGGACCGACCGGAACTTGAATCGGAGCCCCAGTGTTGATGACCTTCAATCCTCTCTGGATTCCTTCTGTTGCACCCATAGCGATGCAGCGGACGGTGTCATCTCCGATGTGCTGAAGTACTTCTAAGGTAAGCTCTTTTCCTTCATTGGTTGTGACTTTTAAAGCCATGAGAAGCGGAGGGATGTTATTTTCATCAAAACGGACATCGACAACTGGTCCAATCGCTTGGATTAAGATACCTTCCCCTTTGTTTTCCATAACGTTACCTCCTATTCATTCTCTTTCTTCTTGCCAGCTGTTGCACCGGCGACAACTTCTGTGATTTCTTGTGTGATCGCATTCTGACGTGTCTTGTTGTAGGTGATCATCAACTTCTTGACAATCTTATCCGCAGAGTCAGTCGCGGATTCCATCGCGTTGCGTCTCGCGGAAACTTCGCTTACCTCACTCTCAATCAGCCTGTTGTATAAGAGACTATCAAGATAGTGAGGAATCAATCCTTCTAACAAGGTTAGATAAGAGACATCGCTGACAGGTTCAAGTTCTTTGCTCTCTTCTTCAGAGGAGAAGTCCTCATAAGAGAGCGGGCAAATTTTCTCTACGGTCGGGATAAAGGTGAGAGAGTTCTTATAATGAGTGTAGACAAGATAGACATTCTTGTATTCCCCTGTCCGGTATTTCTGAAGAATCTCGTGGCGGAGCCTTCTCACTTTGGAGTAGGAGAATTCATCCATGAGAGAGACAAAGCTAGTATCACTCTTCTCGATGATTCCTTGATATCGATACATTCCCTTTTCCCCGATGAACATCATTTCATCTTCTGGATGGAAATGTTCTGCTAATTCTTTAAAGATCTGATAATTGTAAGCACCGCAGAGGCCGAGAGTAGAAGTGATGACCACATAGAGATCTCTCACTCCATTTTTCTTTTGGAAACACTCTGTCTTCATCGCAACAGAAAGACCAGCTCCTGCAATCGCTTTTGCAGCAGTGTTCTTCATCCCCTGATAATAAGGGAGATTCTCTTGATAATACTTTCTCCAGCGCTGGAATTTGACCGAAGCGACAAGCTTCATCGCTTTTGTAATCTTTTCAGTGGATTTGATGGTGTTGATTCTGCGCTTGGTATTGATGAGAGATTCTGCCATGACAATTATCCTTTCAACACCTCACTGACAGCAGTGTCAATCAAGCTCTTTGTCTCATCGCTCAAGAGCTTTGTCTCTTTTATCGCGGTGTAGACCTCTTTGTGATTTGCAGCGATATTCTGTCTAATTCTCTCTAAGGAAGCATTGATCTCATTCGGATTGATCTCATCGAGAGCTTTTGACTGAGCGACATAAATATCGATAACTTCATCCTCCATACTCAGAGGAGAATACTGTTTTTGCTTCAAAACTTCCATCAGGACAGCGCCGTGACGGAGGATGCTCTTCGTGGTGTCATCCAAATCAGAACCGAAACGGGAGAAGTCGAGCATTTCATTGTAGTTTGCAAGCTCAATCTTCAAAGAAGAAGCGACTTTCTTCATCGCTTTAATCTGTGCAGAAGAGCCGACACGGCTGACAGAAAGGCCGCTATCAACAGCCGGTCTTTGACCAGCGTTAAATAAGTCAGTAGTTAAGAAAATCTGACCATCCGTGATAGAGATGACATTGGTCGGAATATAAGCGGAGATGTCACCCGCTTGTGTCTCGACAATCGGAAGCGCAGTGATCGAACCACCTCCGTATTCATCTGAAAGCTTACAAGCTCTCTCTAACAATCTAGAGTGGAGATAGAAAATATCACCAGGATACGCTTCTCTTCCCGGACTTCTCTTCAAAAGCAAAGAGAGCGCGCGATAGCTGACGGCGTGTTTAGATAAATCATCATAGACAATCAAGACATCTTTGCCTTGCTTCATCCAATATTCAGCCATGCTAGTCGCTGCATAAGGAGCGACATAGAGCATCGGAGCAGTTTCACTTGCGGAGGCATTAACGATGACTGTGTAATCCATCGCACCATAATCTTTTAATTTTGTAACAATCTGAGCGATTGTGGAATTTTTTTGACCGATAGCGCAGTAAACACAGATAACATCTTTTCCTTTCTGGTTGATGATGGTATCAATAACTAAAGCGGTTTTACCAGTTTGACGGTCGCCGATGATCAATTCTCTTTGACCCTTTCCGATCGGAATCATAGAGTCGATTGCCTTGATACCGGTCTCAAGAGGCTGGCAGACACTCTTTCTCATCATGATGCTCGGAGCCGGAGATTCAATCGGCGCAGTGGAAGAAGCTTCAACCGGTCCATTTCCATCGATCGGCTCGCCTAACGCGTTGACAACTCTTCCTAAAAGAGCATCACCGACTGGGACAGAGACAACCTTTCCCGTGAGGTGGACAGGATCTCCTTCAAAAATCTCAGTGTCTTTTCCTAAGAGAACACAGCCGACAGAATCCTCATTGAGGTTCATGACCATGCCGTAGACATTGTGAGGGAACGAGAGAAGCTCGCCATACATCGCTTTGTCCAAACCGTAAATAGTGGCGATACCATCTCCGACTGAGACGACAGTGCCGACATCGTTGGTCTGGATTTTATCTTCATAAGAACGAATCTCTTTTTTGATGAGATTGCTGATCGCTTCAATATCTTGCATCATCTGCTCCTTTCCCTCAACGCTTCAGGACCTTGTCTCGGACCTGATTGAGTTTCGTATCGACGGAATAATCGTACAAAGTGTCATCGACATAGACTTTCATACCGGCTAAGACACGCTTATCGAGTATCACTTTGAATGTGACTTTCTTATCGTATTTTTCTGAGAAGATATCCTCTAATTTCTTCAAGGTATTCTCCTCAAGTGGAAATGGGGTATAAACCCTTCCCTCTAAGATTCCGTGTTCACGGTTGTAACAGTGTCCATACTGCTCGCTGATCTTAGGAAGATAGGAGACATTCTTCCTTTTGATCAACACTTGGAGAAAAGAATAAGAGCAGACATTGATTTGGTCTTTTAATGTCTTCTCAAGCATCTCATCTTTCTCCACCTTCGTGATCATCGGGCTAGAGAGGAACTTCACAAATTCAGGGTCCCTAGAGAAAAGCGCACACAGGAAAGAGAGATCTTGTTTGACCTCTTCTACCCGATCGGATTCTTTTGCGACAGAGTAAAGAGCTGTCGCATAGCTTTTCAATAGACTCTTGCTGATCATTCTTCGCTATGATCCTCTTTCATCTTCTCTAAAAACGCATTGACAACCTTCTCGTTGTCTTCTCTGCTCACTTCACGCCCTAAGATTTCCTTAGAGGCTTCAATCGCTGTGGTAACAATCTCATCGTGGGCTTTCCGATCTACTTCGCGCTTGATCTCTTCCGCATCTTTTTCACCCTGCTTGCGGATTTCCTCTGCCTGACTAGCGGCGTGATCTAAGATCTTTTGCGCGGAGACCTCCGCTTCTTTTGAAGCGTTGGCGACGATGACATTGGCTTTGTCCTTTGCTTCATTCAGCTTAGCTTTGGCATCCTCTAACTGCAAATCCGCCTCTCTCTTTTTCTGCATCGCCTCAGAGATGTTATCTTCAATGTGCTGAGAGCGTGCTAAAATTCTCGCTTTTATCGGTTTATACGCGAATTTGAAAAAGATGAAAACCATCACCAAAAACGCGCCGAGCTGAGCAAGAGCGACATAGAGATTGGGGAGAACATTAGCGACTGTTCCCTCTACGGATTCAGAGATGTTATCCGCAGCCTGTTCCGCGTCACAAGAGGTCAACGCCAAAAGGCCCAAAAGCGATAAAGAAGCAAGCCATCGCTTTGTCTTCTTCATTGGAACCTCTGTTTAGAAAGAACCAGGGTTCTTGACGAAAATCAAAAGAATCGCTAAGACAAGACCGTAAATAGCGACAGTCTCGCAAAGAGAAACGCCTAAGATCATCGAAGAGCGGAGCTTAGAAGTCGCTTCCGGATTGCGGCTCATACCTTTAAGAGCAGCGGCGCAAACAAGACCTTCTGCGATAGAGGAAAAACCCATGCCCAATAAGATTAAGCCGATACCGATGTAGAATCCGCCGACTCCCTCAACCAGTGTGACAACAGACTGTAAGAAATTCATAAAATAAGCCTCCTTTTATTTCATTTGTTTGGCATTCATCTCAACTGCAGCTTTCATATCAACCGCTTTAACCAACGCTTCCTGTGTCTCCATTTCCGGTGCCTCTTGTGCAATATCCATCATGGTGATCATCACGAAGACAATCGTTTGTATAAAGCCGCTGAACAAGTCGAAGTAAGCGTGGAAGACAGGCATGATCACCGGAGCGAGAGCTAATGCGAAGCCGTTCAACAAAGCGTTGAACATCTGATAGAGAAGCGTCATGATACAGAAACCGGCAAAGGCGTTTCCGAAGAGACGGATTCCTAACGACAACATCGGGACAAAGTTTGTGAGAAGAGGAAGAAGCGGCGGGAACGAATTGACAAATTGTTTGAAATATCCCCAGCGGTTTGTTCTCATCTTAGTGATTTCAATCATAACCACTGTGATTAATCCGATTAATAATGTGAACGTCAGATTTGTAAAAGGAGACGGGAGGGCAGTAAACTGTGTCGTCTCATTCATGATATAGCCCTCAGATGCAGGACCTAAGACAATAACATTAGGAATACCCATCATACCGATGAAGAATCCTAAGAAGATATACAAAGCCAACGGAATCACATAGCCGCCAAAGTTTGAAAAATACTTCGGGCAGCCCATCAGTTCAGAGACCTGGCGATCACCAAATTCCACGATAAACTCTGCGATATTGACAATCCCCTTGGGCTTTTCAAGAGGGTCTAAATTCTTTTGCTTAAAATAAACAACCAAAGAAAAGATGATGATTGCAAGCATCACAATCAAACTGGTGACAAACTCCGGGGAGATCATCTTTAAGAAGTTCGGGTTCAACACGTTATCGAAGTTGATTCCATCAGAGAGAACGAACATCATTTCACCTCACCATCTTCCTTCTTTGCATCGATATAAGTATATATGATTGCACTGATATATGTTACTAAAGTTTCGCCTGCAGAGAGGAAAATCCAAGCAGGGCTGATTGCTTGAAACTCTTGAACAAACTTCCAGATGAGAACCGGGATTAGAATCGCAAGGAGAACAGAAAGGAATCTAAGCACATTTGCTAAGACAAGACCCACCGTGTTATTCACAGGATTTTTCGGGAACTGGAACGTGAAAAAAGCCACTGCGCAGAAAGGAATCGGTAAGAACGCAAAAATGCTCTCTTTCAACAATGAGAAGCAAAGCAATGCAACCCCGACAAGCAGGAATGAAGTGACGATAATAATAAGGTAAAGAAAGAATCTTTTCGATAAGCTTTTCACAATAAGAAATATACCACAATCGAACTGTTTTCGGCTAAATATTTCTATTTTTCTCACTTTTTTGCAAAATTAAGGCGTTTTTTATAAAAATGTGCATATTTTGCGTGTTACGTTCACCTATTTGCTTCGTAATATGCGAACATTTGAGAAAAATAGAACATCAATAATAGTGAAAGAACTGAGCTAAGAAAGAAAATCGCTGAATCCGGACACATTTTTTTAAAAAAACAATTGACAGAATAACTTCACCTTATTATAATTT
>JALFLX010000074.1 GCA_022774485.1 Bacilli bacterium | reverse complement strand
GCATAGTTTTTTCCGTACTTTTCCTTCCACTTCTTCAGTTCCTCATATGCTTTTCTTTTGAATATCATGGCTTGCCTCCATCTCAATGTACCGATATTTCAACCTAAATATACACAAAAAGTACCGATATTTCAAGCTACTTAAATGTAAAAAAGTACCGATATTTCAAGCAATGCGCCACTTTCATCTTACTTTTGACAAGTCATCATACGCAGATATTTCGTTTGAAAGCACGTGCAGTCTTTCATGAAAAGGAAAAAAGTCTTGCCCTTTATATTTTGAAGTGAACCCCTCTTGTTGGATTAAGGAGAAGGTCAAGGATGAATGAAGTGGCATGTCACTTCATTCATCGGCCGCTCCGAAGCCATAGGAAGGGTTCAGTACATTTCCAACGCTTTTTTGATTCAAGACACGCGTTTTACCGATGTTTTGACGAAAAATTAATTTCTATGAGTAAAGACCACGAAAAAACCGCCTCAAAGAAGCGGTTTTCGTGTCTATTTGCTGCGGAATTTTCTCTTCAACCAAGAGAAGACACCATTGTCTTTCTTGGTTTCAATCTCATCGAATTTCGCGATGAGATCTTTTTGCTCCTGATTTAATGTTTTCGGGAATTTGACATTGATCGTAACGTATTGATTTCCGACTTTTCCGTTTGGAAGTGTAATACCTTTTCCGTTCATCTTCATGACCGTACCAGGCTCTGTGCAAGGGGGAATAACAAGATCTGCTTCGCCATCGATAGTCTTGATACCAACAGTTGCACCGAGCAAAGCGTCAGAGACAGAAATCGGGACATTGAGATAGACATCCGCCCCTTTTCTCACAAAGGTTTGAGAAGGTGCGACATCAAATTGGATGATCAAATCGCCGTTTTGTCCGCCGTTGATACCAGGTTCACCCTTGCCGGCGACTTTCATTCTGTCACCGGTATCAACACCATGCGGAATGTTGACTGCAATCGTCTCCTTCTTCTGAATTCTTCCCTGTCCGTGGCAAGTGTCACATTTGCGAGAAATGCTCTTTCCAGAGCCGCCGCAAGTCGGACACGCTTCTTCCGATTCCATCATACCGAAGATTGTCTGTCTTCTTTGTCTGACACGTCCAGCGCCATGACAGGTCGGACATGTCTTGATGTCATCCGGAGACTTTGCTCCAGATCCGTGACAATCCGGACAAACATCGATATAATTGACCGGAATTTCGATTCTCGTTCCTTTGACTGCTTGATCAAAGGAAAGCTTTACAGTGACAAGGCGGTCCTGACCATTGCGAGGCATGTTCGGATTTCTCTGGCGAGAACCTCCGCCGAAGAACTGGGAGAAGATATCCCCAAGATCATCAAAATCTCCAAATGCGCCCTGGTTAAAACCATTGAATCCTCCGTTCTGGAAGCCGTTTGCTCCGTTGTTATCAAAAGCGGCATGACCGAACTGATCGTAGGTCTTACGTTTCTGTTCATCACCGAGAATTTCGTATGCTTCCTGAACTTCTTTGAACTTCTCCGGAGCATCCGGGGATTTATTTAAATCGGGATGGTACTGCTTTGCGAGTTTACGATAGGCGCTTTTAATTTGATCTTGGGTCGCGTTCTTATCGACACCTAACACTTCATAGTAATCACGTTTCTCCGCCATATGGAAGTGCCTCCTTCTTTGAAAGAAGCCCGGAAATTAGTCCGAGCTTCTATAAAATTCAATTTACTTCTTCTCTTCGAATGTGGCGTCGACAACATGAGGATCATTCTCATCCTTCGGTTGAGTTCCGCCTGCATTCTGGCTGGAGCCTTGAGCTTGATCCTGAGCCTGAGCCTGATACATCTGCTGAGCAGCTTGCTGGAGCTGAGCAATCTTCTGACGGACTGCCTCTAAATCGTTGCGGTCGAGATCAGCTTTGATCTCATCTCTGATCTTAGTCGCTTCCGCTTTGGTCTTCTCATCGACAGGGTGATCCTTGTCGTTGAGAGTACGGTCGATCTGATCGATGAGAGACTGCGCTTCATTTCTTGTCTCAACATCCTTTTTCTTCTTGTCATCTTCGGCCTTATGGGCTTCGGCTTCCTTGACCATCTTGTCAATCTCGTCTTTGCTTAAACCAGAAGAGTTGGAAATGGTGATATGCTGCTCTGCATTGGTATCTAAGTCCTTCGCAGAAACAGAGACAATACCGTTGACATCGATAGAGAAAGTGACCTGAATTCTCGGCTCACCACGTCTGGCAGGACGGATACCTTCGAGTTTGAATCTACCTAAGAATTTGTTGTCCTGAGCCATCTGTCTCTCACCCTGGAAGACTTGAATTTCAACACCGGGCTGATTGTCTTCGGCAGTGGAGAAGATCTGCTGACGAGTGGTCGGAATGGTAGTGTTTCTAGGGATGAGAGGAGTCATAACACCACCTAAGGTCTCAATACCTAAGGTTAACGGAGTGACATCGAGGAGAACGACATCTTTGACGTCGCCACGGATAACACCGCCTTGGATGGCAGCGCCGACAGAGACAGCTTCATCCGGGTTGACAGACTGGTTCGGTTTCTTGCCGTTATTCAAACGGGTAACAAGGTCGACAACCGCCGGCATTCTGGTAGAACCGCCGACTAAGATAATATCATCGATATCAGAGACAGAGAGTTTCGCATCCGCTAAGGCTTTTTCAAACGGAGTGCGGCAACGATCGATCAAATCCGCAGTCAAATCCTGGAATTTGGCTCTGGTGAGAGTGGTCTCAAAGTTGACAGGAGCGCCATCTTTGAAGCCGATGTAAGGTAAGGAGATAAAGGTCTCAAGCTGAGAGGAGAGGTTGATTTTGGCCTTCTCTGCTTCATCGCGAAGTCTCTGGAGAGTCGGACGATCTTTCGGGTTGTTCTTATCGATGTAGATTCCGCACTGAGTGGAAATCTGAGAGACAAGCCAATCGATGATGTGGTTATCCCAATCATCGCCACCTAAGTTGGTGTCACCAGAAGTGGACAGAACTTCAAAGGTTCCATCGCCGATATCCAAGATGGAGACATCTAAGGTACCGCCGCCCAAATCGAAGACTAAGATCTTTCCAGACTTCTTGGAATCCATACCGTAAGCCAAAGCAGCGGCAGTCGGCTCAGAGATGACACGGACAACATCTAAGCCAGCGATGGTGCCGGCGTTCTTTGTCGCCTGTCTCTGATCATCATTGAAATAAGCAGGGCAAGTGATAACTGCTTTCTTGACCGGGAAGCCGAGATACTTCTCCGCATATCCTTTCATATAAGATAAGATCTTGGCAGAGATTTCCTCCGGAGTAAAATCCTTGTTGATGCAAGAGATATGGGTCATGTTTCTAGTACCCATCTTTCTCTTGATGGAGTGAACAGTATCAGGGTTAGTGAGGAGCATACGCTTTGCAGCGTTGCCGACAATCTCATCACCATCTGCTTTAAATGAGACGACAGACGGACAGGTGTTAGAGCCTTCCGGAGAGGGGATGACTTTGACAGTGCGGTCATCCTGCATGTAAGAGACGACAGAGTTTGTAGTACCTAAATCGATACCTAAGATTACTTCTTTTGCCATAAATGTAATTCTCCTTTCAGAATGTTATTATTTCGATTCTTCTTTAGAATCGTTAGAGGCTTTTTCTTCTTTCTTCTCTTCCTGTTTCTTCTGAGTCACAATGACACCGGCTGGTCTGAGAAGATGATCGTGGAGCCGATATCCTTTGGTGAAGACCTCTGCAACTTTGTTATCTTCTTCGCCATCGATGGTGGAATACGCTTGCATCTCATGCGGGTTGTATTCGCTTCCGATCTCCGGATCGATGATGACAACAGAGAGCTGTTTTAAGGTGTACAAGAGCTTCTTGTGAATCATATTGAAGCCCTCGAAGTAGTTTGAAAGAGCGGGATCAGTAGGTTTGTTCTTGACAGCCATGTCGAAGCTATCCAAAGTGGGGATCAATTCTTCGACAAGAGATTGAGAAGCGTATTTCTTGAAGTCATCATTTTCTCTCTGAACCTGTTTTCTGAGGTTAGAGATATCCGCATAGGTTTCATAATAGCGGTTCTTCCACTCTTCTTTCTCTTTGTCTGCTTTTTCGAAGTTCTCTTCAGCAGTTTGGAATTTCTTTTTCCATTCTTCACACTCTTTTTTAAGTTTTTCTACTTCATCTGTTCCTTTCTCAGGTTTGTTTTCAACCTTTTCTTCAGGAACTTTTTCTTTCTTTTCTTTCTCGCTCATTTCATACCTCCTTCCTTCTTTGGTGCGGAACGCTTGGTTACTTTTGGAGTAGCTTTAATTCTCTTGATATTCGGTTCCGCCACCGAGACTGGCTCACTCACTGGAATCAAAGAGTGTTTTTCTTCTGTTCCAGAGAGATATCTGTTCAGCATGTAGACAACATATTCTAATGCAGTCAAGACTTTCTTGTAGTCCATACGTTTTGGTCCGACCACTGCGATAGAATCTTTTCCGATGTTCTTCGAGATGATAGCAAAGTCACCTTTATTCTCATTGGTGAAGCCGATGTTGGCATATCCGAGATCATCTTTTGAAGCGAGATTTTTCTCAAGCTTATGCGGATTCTCAAGCGTTTCAATCGCAGAGAGGAATGACTCTTTATCGTTAGAGAACTCCGGCATAGAAAGAAGATTCTTTTGACCGTATACTTGGTAGTTGTTTCTAGCGAAGTTCACCAGTGTTTCAATAAATGCTTCGACAACAAGGTCACCTGCTTTTCCGAAGAGATTGATCACAATCGGTTTGAGACTTCTTGCCTTCTCTGCAAGCTCGCTAATCTTTGTCCCAGACAATCTTTCATTGAGCAAGGCGACAGCGTTTTGAAGTGGTTGGAAGTCACCCATTTTCTTATCGATGATGAATGTCTTCTTCTCAACATATCCGCTGTCTGTGATGAAGATACCCATCGCTTGATTCTCAGAGAGTTTAATCAGCTGGATGGAGATGAGCCTCTCATCGTTTGCTTTCGGTCCTAAGACAACAGTCGCAGCATTTGTCATCTCAGAGAGAACCTCACAGGAACGTGAGATCACTTCCTCGACGCTTCTGCTCTTGTTCTTCAAGATCTCTTGGAACTGACGTTGGAACTCGAGGTCCAAGGTCGGGGTAACAGATTGATTATCCAGATGTTCGAGATAATACTGATAACCCTTTGAAGAAGGAACACGTCCTGAGGAGACATGGGTCTTCTCAATCAGTCCATCCTTCTCAAGCAGGACCATCGCATTTCGAATTGTCGCGGAGGAACAATCCAAGTGGTATTCCTTGAGAATTGTTTCAGAACCGACAGGCTGGGCGGTTTTGATGAATTCTTCCACGATGCATTTTAAGACTTGATCACGTCGTTCTAGTTTCATCGTAACCTCCTCTTTGCACTCAGTTTTCCTAAGTGCTAACACTATTATAGAAAATGATTTAGCAATTTCAATACCTGAGTGCTAAAAAGATAAAAATATTCACTTTTTGTGCATTTTTAGAGAGAGTTCTTTATCGCATATTTTTTCTATTCCGTCGTATCTACATATTTGTTATAGAAGAAATCGATTAAAATATGGTCATATACATATATTTGTTAAAATATAAATGAAAATGAGATTTCTCGATTTTCGCTAAAAATCGATGATAATCGAACTATTTTTTATGAAAAATTGTTAAAAATACTATTTATTTTGTTGCTTTTGATTCATTTCAGAAAAATTGAAGTGCTAATAATTTGCTAAAAAAGCTTAAGAAATATTTCTTCACAATGTTACAATATCAACCACAACAAATGGATAGCTTGTAGAATATATATAATAGATTTATAAAAAATGTCAGAAATTGAAGTATTGTGCCTCATTGTCATTATCATTGTCGTCTCCTGCTATGCGATAGCCTTCTTTATGGCGTTCAAAAAGTCTGCTCACTACCAGGGAAACAGCATTGAACATGTCAGCATGGACCAGGAAATTGGAGAATTCTTGATTTCCTCAGGAAGCTCTTGTTTTGAGACAGACAATTCTCCAGAACTCAAAAAGAAAAGAAAGAAGAGATTTCACTCCTTAAGAGATCAAAGAGATATGGAGAAAGTGAAAGAAAAACGCTCTAACGCCTTCTCTAACTTCATCACTGTTCTCTTCTATATCCTGTTAGGTCTTCTCTTCGCGATGGGTATCTTCCTTAGAGTCAACAAAGAGCAGTTCTTTATCGGTAACCACAGCTACATCGTCATCGAGTCCGGTTCCATGTCAAAGAAGAATGTCGCGAACAAATACCTCTTCGATGAAAAGCTCATGGAGGAATACGACTTTGAGAATCAATTCGATACCTTCACCATGATTCAGCTTGAAAAAGTCAGCAAGCCGAGCGATTTAAAGCTCTACGATGTTGTCGGTTACAAATTAGAAGACGGAACAATCGTCGTTCATAGACTTGTCAACATCACTGTGGATGAAGAAAGTAAAACTACTTACTTCCAGTTCAGAGGTGATGCTAACTCCACCTCCAGCGAATACGAATATCACGGACATGATGGCAAAGGAAAAGGTCTCACGATGGATGATATCGTGGGCCGTTACACAGGCTGGCATAGTTTCGGCTTAGGTCTGTTCATCGATTACTTCCGTTCCGACATCGGTATCATCTGCGTCTCCTCCGGTATTCTTGTTGTCTTCTTGTATTACTTCTTTGATGATCGTGTCGCAAAGAAAATCGCGAATAGAGAAGATGAAGTCACCGAGCTGATTGATGAAGGAAAGAGATCCTACTTCCGCTGGTACAACATCAACTATCGTAGCAATAAGAAGTACAAGTCCTTAACCAAAGGATTATCTGTCTCACAAGAGCCTCGTAAGTAAAAGAAAAAACTAGTCATAGACAAGCTGATACTTGGCTGTGGCTAGTTTTATTTTGTACTGATATTAAATAAGGATAGAAGGTTAGCGTTTTGTCGCGATGAGGAGGTGAATATCAACGCCTTTCTCACGGAACTTTCTCTCATATTCTGTCGGAGGGAGATAGTCTACATTCTCAGAGAAGAAAGGTTCAATCACTTCGATATCATAGAGATCCACTTCTTTGAAATAATTGACACTGTCAGTGAATAAATCCGCGTTATCAGTTCTGAAGTAGAGCTTTCCACCTTTTTTTAAGAGACGATAGTATTCTTTAAGCATTGTCGGATAAGAAAGGCGGCGATGCTGCTGTTTCTTCTTGGGCCAGGGGTCTGGGAAGTTGATATAGATGTGAGAGAGCTGTTCATCTTGAATCAACGGAAAAAGACGTTCAATCGGGGCGTTTAAGAGGAGGAAGTTCTTCTGATTATCTTTGACAGCGCTGAGCTTTTTTACCGCGAGCGCAAACGCGTTTTTGTTGATCTCAACTCCTAAGAATCTCTCCTCTGGATTGCGAAACGAGAGCTCTTGTAAGAATCCGCCACAACCAGATCCGATCTCTAAATTCGGAAATTCTTTGACAGCCTCCGGATCAAAGTCAGAAAGATTTCTCGCAATGTCTTTATTCTCTTCAAAGACAGAATCTGCCCACTTGCGATGCCTGAGTCTCATCTCACTTCTCCTCTCTCAAAAGCTGAGAAATCAAATCGATGGCGTGCGCGTAGATTTGCATGTTGTCATAAAAATCAGAAAGCGGGAAGAATTCATCGTGGCCGTGCATTCTGTAGTCGCGGTTGATAAACTGAGCACCGAAAGCGACAGAATTCTTGCTTTCTCTCGCATAAGTACCACCGCCGATTGCTAAAGGTTTGGAGGTTAAGTCGCCAGTTTCTTCCTGATAAGCTTTCATCAACACTTTCACAAAGTCGCTCTCAGGATTAGAGACAAAGCCTTCACCACCGCCGATCTTGATGACCTTTCCACCGGTTTTCTCCTGGACATTTCTCAAGACATCATCCGCTTGTAATCCAGCGGGGAAGCGGAGGTTGACAAAGAGAGAAAGGACACCGGAACGATATTCCATCTTTCCGACATTATAAGAAGTTTCAGAGAAGTGTTCATCGTGGTAATTCCCTGAGAAGTTATCGCCTTTTCCACCTTCATAGAGATGAGCGATTCTCATCAATTCTTCATTGTGAAGGAACGCGCCTAAGAAAGCGATAAGATGAAGTCCAGCGTTAACACCTTTCCAAGGTTCAGAGCCGTGATACGGCTTTCCAAAAAACGTGACAGTCTGTCCGTTCACCTCTCCTTTTACTTCTTGGTGAGAAGCGAGATAAGAAGCGAGAGCTGCTTTCATTTCCTCTTCCTTCCTGTTCACCTTGCAAGAAGCTTCTGCTAAGACAATGTTGAGTGCATTTCCAAAAGAGAAAGACTCCACTTCCGGAATCGACACTTCAAAATCTTCTTCATAGGCATAGATTGATTTCTCCGCATAGATAAGCGGGTATTCCGCATCGGGAGAGATGCCATAAGTCGGGAATTCTTTCTTCATCGTATGGAAGTAGTGCTCTAAGCAAAGAGATCCAGTCTCCTCATTTCCACCGAAGAGGAAACGGAGCTTATATCCGCCCAAACGATGTTGATCCATCAGTGCTTTCACCGCGTAAAGACAGGCGATTCCAGGGCCTTTGTCATCGCTTGTTCCTCTTCCGTACATGATGTTTCCTTCTTCAATCACAAGCTCAAACGGATCGTGTGTCCACTTTTCTTTCTCAACAGGGACCACATCGACATGAGCGTAAATATCAAAGACTTTCTCACCTTCTCCGTAACAAAGCTCCGTGACATAATTGTCGCAGCGGGACACTGTGAAGCCTAAGCGTTTTCCAAGCTCTGCGACATAAGAAAGAGCCTTATCGACTTCAGGGCCAAAAGGCATTTCTTTTGTCGCGTGTTCTTCATCTAAAACAGAAGGAATCGCGACAAGATTCTTAAGTTCTCTTAACGCTTCCTCATAATAAGGTTCCATCAATTTTCGATAATCAGTCTCTCTGATTACAATCGGTTCTGCATTTTCTTTCATATATTTACCTCTAATTCTACTTTCTCGTGGATTCTCACTAACCCGTGAATCACATGTCTCTCATCATAGACATATTCAAATGAAGGTTTTTCCCTCAACACTTCCAAAATCAACTTCGCGTTTCCACCGGTGAGAATCACCTCACAATCCGGATTTTGATATTTTTCTTTAATCTGAGCGACAGTTCCAGAAAGAAGCTCAATTGTCCCGTGGATAACACCAGAAGAGATACACTCCTCCGTCTTAAGAGAGAGCAAAGGCGGATGCGTAAGGAGTGGATATTCGCTTAAGAGATCTGTTGACATATTTAACATCTTTGCAAAAGAAGAGAGCCCTGGAAAAATCATCGATCCGTGGAATTTGTTATTCGCGTCAAGATAGAGAACTTTGCTTGCAGTCCCAAGGTCGATGATAATCTGACCTTTGTGATTTTCTCTGCTGACAAGGTCTGCAAAGAGATCTCCTCCAAGAATGTCGATATTCTCTACCTCTAGAGAAAAACGATTGCACGCTTCTCTCATAACCTCTTGATTCAAAAGGCTGATTTTCATGTCAGGATTATAGGAGAGAAGTGCTTTTTTCACCTCTTGTAAAGAAGAGTGATTCACAGAGGAGAGAAACGCGTTTTGAAGACGATCTTTCGATTTTTTTAGCAAAAGAAAATCAAGAGAGGAAAGTTCTTCTTTTCTCACTTTAAAAAACTGCTCTTGTCCGTTTTGATAAAACAGGCAATCCGCACAGCTATTTCCGATATCGACATACAGAATATTCAATGGTTCGTGCATATTTTCTCGCTACAAGATTATATTGAAAGAAAGAAGAAAATACAACGAGAGAGAGTCAAAGAGAGAGCTGAATTGTCCCCTCTAAATCCGTCCTCCGATAAGGGATATGAAGCATATCAAGCGTACGAAGAGTCTCTATACTTGGATGGTGATATCTGTTGTTCGTCCCACAGCTAATCACGGCAAGTTCCGGTTGAATCTGCGACAAGAAATTTGGACTGGAGCTTGTATTAGAACCGTGATGTGAAATTTTGACAATATCTGCTCTAAGCTCTGGATGATCTCTTATAATCTTTTCTTCAATCTCCTTAGGTGCATCTCCTGTCACTAAGATTCTCTTCCCCTTAATTGCTGTGTAATACACGCCAGAAGCGTAGTTATCATCTGCTTTTTGTCCCTCTTCTTCGTAGATGTTGTAGTTCCGAATCGAAATATCACCGATCTGAATGGTCTGATTCTCCTCTTTTAAAAAGTCGCTTGCCTCCAATACATTTTTCACTGAAAAAGAAGAGAGAAGAGAATCTTTTGCACCGGTGTGATCAAAGTCACTGTGAGTGAGAATAAGAGCATCAAGCGTATAAATTTTTCTCTTGTGAAAATAAGGAATCAGACACTCTTTTGCTAGATCGACATCATTTCTTCCGCCAGTGTCAATGAGAATATTAGTATTACCAGAGCGAAGGAGCGTGGAATCTCCTTGATCGACATCGATAAAGGTGACTTCCTCATGAGGAAGAAAATCATAGGAAGCGGCGCAAAGAGTGATAGTCAACGTGAAGAGAAGGCAAGCTTTCCCTTCTCTTTGAAACGCGTAAGCAAAAAATGACTCTGATAAAAAAAGAAGCAAAAAATAAAGGATATAAAAGAGAATTCCAGGATCACCCATCGGTATGGGAAAAGAAATAGAAGAAAAGAAAGATACTGATTTTAAAAAGAGCTGACAGATGGGGTTAAACAAAATGCCAAAAAAGGGAAGTGGAAATAGAAGAAGAGAAAGGACAAAGAGGAGATGAGAGAAAGGAATCAAGAGAAAAGAGATGGGGATAGAAAGAAGAGAAATGGCGTGATTCTCTCTAATTCGAAACGGAAGATAAAATAGCTGAATTTTAAGGAATGAAATAAGTTGTTTTCGTTTCTTTCCTTGTTTTTGAAATAGAGATAAGAAAAGAAGTAACGGATATGAATAATAAAATGATCCTGATAAAAACTGATAAGGTTCTATCATCAGTTGAATCAATCCAGAGAGGGAAAGAAGCTCTGTTCTACTCCAGTGTTTCTTCTGAAAAAACAGCCGAAGCAAATAGAGAAGGAAAAGCCTCCTGATGCTGAATTTAAAGTCGCTCAAATAAAGAAAGAAAAGAAGAAAACCTCCTTCAAAATAAGGAGTGAACTTCTTGTATTTCTTCTCCATATTCTCTCTTAGGAAGTGAAGAAAGAACTGTAGATGAAAAGAAGAGAGGGAGAAAATATTGATCAAATTGAGAGAAGAAAGTTCGCTTTGCTCTTCTAAGTCGTAAAGAGAATCGGAAAATAAAAGGCTTGAAATCAGTGTTCTTGTCTTATCATCTAGATACGAAAACACATATTCTTTCAGTTTTTCTTTGCCGAAGAAAGACTTAAAAATCACTTCCACTTTGCCAGTGAACTGATAATTCACGCCAAAACTTTTTAAGTAAGATGAGAAATCAAAGCCTGACTCATAATGAGAGAACGAGAGAGAGGATGATTTCCCTTCCATTTTGACAAGAGATAAGAAAGGAAGATTGTGATTCTTCTGATAAACATAAAAAGTACCTTTACTACTGAAGAGCAGGAAGTAATTCTCTTTGCTCTTGATGATGATTCCTGTGATGGTTCCTGAGACTCCTTTTCCGCTTGGAAAAAGAAAAGGAAGCAAAAATCCAAGAAGCGAAAAGAGAAGAAAAAGGCAATGTTTCTTCTCTTTGCGATAAAAATACAGATACAGAAAAAGAGGGAGGAGAAGAAGGAAGAAAAACGGTGAGAAAAAAGAAGATGCCAATCCGATGACAAACGAGAGAAACGAGATAAAAAGAATCACGAGATCGAGATTTTGTTCTTCACTTTCTCAAACGTCGCCTGACCGATTCCTTTGACCTTGACGATATCTTCAATCGTTTCAAAAAGGCCGTTGCTCTCTCGATAATCGACAAGATTCAACGCTTGGCTGGAGTTGAAACCGACTTTCTCCAAGTCGTTTGCATCCGCAGTATTGATATTTGTCTTCGCCATTTCAGAGTCGACACAGACTCCTTGGCTAGCTGCGACTGGCGGGATGTAGAAAGAAGTTCTTGTCCCGATGAGGATCGAAGGATTGTAGCAGCTAGAATCTGCATCCGCGGTGACATCTCCTGCTAAGTCAATTAAAAAAGCGAGTGTTTGATCTGGGGAGACATAATAGCTTCCTGGATGGTTGATTTCTCCAGAGATGCTGACCTTATTTTTAGACTCATCCACCACTTCAGTGGTGGGTTGGCCGTTGATGAGAGCATCGCCTGAGGCGACCTTATCAACAACTGACAACGCAAAAAGACCTACAATCGTAATGACTATTCCTATGATGATCGCTTTTACCATAGTTTAACCCTCCTACTCAGTATTGAGTCTAAGGGCATAGAAATTACAACTGCAGGTCTCTTTTTTTACAATTTTTGTTTACTTCGCTTTGACTTCGACAATCTGGATGTCGTATTCGATCTTAGCGTGGACATGGCAGATATCGCCAGCTTTATGTCCGATGATCGCGCTGGCGATCGGAGACATGTTGGTGATTTTTCCGTGGAGCGGATCTGCTTCTCCTAAACCGACGATGTGGAATTTGAACTCTTCACCATTATCTAAGCGGCGGATGGTGACTTCACCACCGGCGACAGAGGCGACATCAGAATCGATTTCCGCGGTGTCGACAATCTTGGCGTGATCGAGTTGATAGTTGATCGCTTCAATCTCACCTTTGATCTTCTCAACTTTTTCTCTAGCGGCATCATAGTCGCTGTTTTCGCTCAAGTCGCCTTGAGAACGGGCGAAGTTAAGCTCAGCGAGAGCCTGTGTCTTCTCTTCAAGTAAGATATCTAACCGTTTTAAGAGGGACTCTTTTCCTTCTTGGGTAAGGACATATTGATTTTCAGCCATATTGTGTTTCTCCTTCAAGCGAAAAGATTATATCATAACGACAGGATAAAAAAGATGATTTTCACCGGAAATCCGGGGGTTATTTCTTCTTCGACTCTAAAAATCCAATGATGATATCGATGTCTTGGTCCGTCAGTTCATATGGAAAAATAGAATCAAGATCGACAAAGTGATAGATCGGCATCTCAAAAAAGGAAGAAAGTTTGCTCGCTTTGTCTTTAGAGAGAATCACTTCTTTCTTGTTCTCCACCATGGAGACATACTGCTTTGTGACTCCTAAGACTTGGCCGAGCTCTACGCCGGTTACTTTGCGTTTTACACGTTCCTCTTTGATGTTTTTCATAATCCCCCCTACTTAACTCTAATTAAGAATCTAAGCTGGTATTTCTTATGCTTACCACGATATTTCTTATGGACAAATGCTCCCCAAGAGTTATCACCTCCGACGCCTTTGTTAAACGCGCTGATGGTGAGATAGTTCATCGTGGATTTCGGGAGATTCTCTTCACGATGAGCCTGTTCGATCTCAAGAGCAGAATAGGGGAGATAAGAGAAGGAGAACGTATCTTCTAACGCTTCAAAAGTGATGATGTGATTACCGACAGGGATTGAGACTTTCTCAGTGAACATATGGTTCCCACACTCTTGCGGGCAGGAGTAATGGACATATTCTTCACTCGCCTTTGAGGTGAAGGTTCCATAAGGAGTTCCCTCAAAGCGGTCTTGATAGTTCTCGTTTTTTCCAAGTCCGGTATAGGTAAACGCATCACACTCTTTAAAGAAGGGGAAGACTAAAGCGACTTTTTCAGGAGCCGGGAGTGAGATTCTCGGACGATAGGAGAATTTGACTTCGATTGTCTTATCGCTACGGATGGTATAGTAGACACGGAAACGAGAGAATTTCGTTCCGATTCTCATGGTGTGAATCACTCTGACCACCGCCTCATCCTCGTCTTGAGATACGATTTTGATGTCAGGAGTATAGGGGATAGTGACTGCGTTTTCCGTGGCGGATATATAAGGCGCATGGAAGAAGGATTCAATCATCCTATCGTTATCCGTACAGGGGCGATAAAGCATCGGAGTGACTCTCTTCTGAAGTAGAGGTTCTTCTCCTAAGGCGATGTAATCTAACGTTCCTCTCATACCCATCGGCTTGTAGAAAGAGACGACAAAGTCATCCTTTTTTACTGTCAGATGGAGCGTAGAAGCAAATGTCTCTAACCCTTTCTCTTTCTTGTGTGTGACGATGTGTCCTGTCTTATCAAACGGTCTGAAAAGAGAGTGACGTTTGGAGTAAAGAAGCGTTCCCTCAGGGAATTCTTCGCTTGCATCTTTCTTTCCAACCATGAGTTGTTGAATATATGTCTTTCCTTCTATATAGTCATAATCAGGAACTTGATATTCCTTTTCAGTATGAGGAAGTACTGTTAAAGAGAAGGGGTGGCTTAAGACTTTATCCCCATCCTCATAAAGCTCATAAACAAAGGAAAGGTCCTCGGTAGAGAGTGTATTTCTTCCGTTGATGATAAGAATTCTCTTCTCATCTAAGGAAGCCTGGACTTTGCTGTAATAATATTTCACTGTCTCCATCTTCGCATTCTCTTTTCGATCAGAACAGAGGATGCCATTCGCGTTGAAGTTATCGTCATCAGGATATGCTTTCGTATCGCCACCGAAGCACAGTTTCCCATCGTAATACAATCCTTGGTCGACAAAGTCCCAAATGAAACCGAGCATGAAGTTAGGATATGCAAGCAAAGCGAGATATTCATCTAAGTTTCCGTTTGAATTGCCCATCGCATGAGCGTATTCACAGAGCATAAAAGGAGTCTCAGGATCTTTCTTCAAAATCTTTTTCACCTGTTTGGGAGTGGGGTACATTCTTGAAGTCGCATCGCTTAAATCCGCATAATCTTTTCTAGAAGAACAGCCTTCATAATGAAGGAGGACTTCAGGATCACGCTCCTTGAAGAAATGGTAAAGAGCTCTGAAATTCTCCCCAGAATAAGATTCATTTCCTAAGCTGAACATGATGATGCTAGCGTGGTTCTTATCTCTTTCGTACATTCCTCTTCCACGAGCGATGGTGATCTCTTCATATTTCTTATCATCGCCAGGCAAGCAGAGCTTTGTCGCATTCTTATCTCTTGCGATATTGTTCCATGTGCCGTGAGTCTCAATGGCGTTCTCATCGACTAAAAGGATACCTAATTCATCGCAGAGGTCATAAAGCTCCACGCGGTTTGGATAGTGAGAGAGACGTAAAGCATTGATGTTGTTTCTCTTCATCAAAAGAAGGTCTTCTCTTGTCTCTTCCACAGAGACAACACGCCCCGTTTTCGAAGTGAACTCATGGCGGTTTACACCGAAGAAAATGACACGGTTTCCGTTCAATAAAATCTGATTTCCAACACGTTCTACTCTCTTGAATCCAACACGGATTTCAGTGGATTCTAGCTCTTTTTCTCCCTCTTTTAACTGCAAGGATAAGGTGTAGAGATTTGGAGTCTCATCAGACCAAGGATCAACATGATTCAATTTCAAATCTAAGAGGAAGACATCCTCCTCTCTTGTGAGAGTTCCCTCGGCGACTTTTTCTTTTGAAGA
Organism: Bacilli bacterium; assembly: GCA_022774485.1. GTDB lineage: Bacteria > Bacillota_I > Bacilli_A > RFN20 > CAG-288 > Enterosoma. The sequence continues at coordinate 3,913 of JALFLX010000074.1, read as the reverse complement.
GAGAGAATAAGAAAGAACTGTGTTCTCTTTCCACTCTTTCACCTTCACACGAAGAGTAAGTCTTCCGCTTCCATCCTTTTCAAGTTTTGCCTTGGATTCGATATCCTGAATATGAGTTTTCTCCAAACGGAGAAGATTGACAGAGCGGAAAATGCCAGAGAAGCGCCACATATCCTGATCGGTCAACCAAGAAGTGAAGGAATATTTAAACACGATAAAGACAAGGCGGTTCTTTCCTCTGCGAAGATGAGGAGTCAAACGGAAGAGAGAACGAGTGAAATTCTGAGAGGAATATCCGACATATTCCCCGTTACAATAGACATATAAACCAGCTTCAAACCCGTGGAATTCCAAATAGGTTTCTTTCTCATCTTCCGGGATTGAAATATCTTTGAAATAAACGCCGCAAGGATTGTGTTTGGGAAGCTCATCATAAGAGAGTTTCTCTTTTCCATCCCAGGGGTACATCACGTTGACATACTGAGGGATACCATATCCCTCTAACTCATGGTGAGAAGGAACAGGGATTGTTCTGAGCTGCTCAATGGGATAATCTTCTTTCAACACTTCTTTTGAGAGATTCTCAGTGAATAAAAACGGATAATCTCCATCCAAAGAAATACGGTTGTCTACACCGTTTTGAAAAGATTTTTGATAAGAAGAATCCTCTTCTAATCCTTCGCCAAATAAAGGTTGATTCAGCAGTGATAAATTGATGCTCATATTCCAAAAAGCTCCTTCAAAAAAATTTTAAGAAATGGCAATTCTTATGTCAATAAAAGGGTTTTACTTCTTCACTTATATTTCCATGTGATTGCAAATTTGAAAGGATATACTCAAAGATGATGACGATTGAGCAAAATGTAACCTTGAAAGAAAATAAGTTTTCGATATAATAGTATTCCTGCTATGTAACCGCTTACCTAGCAGAGTATGGAGGTTGTATATGACATTGAAAACTGTTGTGAAAAAAGGACAGAGTGTCCTCTCGCTTCTCTCGGAAGAGGAAAAGAAAAAATATATATACTGCAGGATCGATCAAGTGATCCACGAGCTCACCTATGAATTTCCAGAAGATGGAGAAAAAGAGATTTATTTCTTTGATTTAACAGATACCCTGGCGATGAAAATCTACGCCAGCAGCATGTGCTACCTCACTGCCTTTGCAGTCCGCGAAATAAACCCGCGCATTGACATCCGAATCTTTTTCAACATCTCCCGTTCTCTCTTTGTGAAAGTGGTCAATCCGAAGAACTTCAAGATGTCGAACAAATTCGTCCGCAGAATCGAAGAGAAAATGAAAGAGCTCGTCGAAAAGGACATTCCTTTCACCAGGATGAAAGCCAGCAAAAACGAAGCTCAACAGCTTTATAAGAAAGAGAAACTCAACGATAAAGTAGAGATGCTGAAGTATCGAAAAGAAGACTTTGTTCACTTCTATGAAGCGCATGATGGCGACATCCGCTTTGTCGATTACATGACCGGTCTTCTTGTCCCAAGCTCCGGTTATCTCAACAAGTTCAACGTGAGGTTCTATCACCCTGGTTTTGTCGTACAGATTCCGAGAGCGGAACACGGCGGAGAGATTCCCCCGTTCCACGACGAGCAAAAATTTGCCACTTCCTTAGCCTCTGCTTCCAAGTGGGCAGAGATGAACAGACTCTCCACTGTCTCAGAGATCAATCGTTTCATCAAAGAATTCAGCGGCATGGGATTGATCAATGTCTCGGAAGCGAGAGTTAACAACATGCTCGCGGAGCTTGGAGAGAACATCGTCAAATCCAGTGATCCGATCAGACTCATCTGTGTCGCCGGTCCCTCCTCAAGCGGAAAGACTTCTTTTGCAAACCGCCTCATGTACGAGCTTATCTCTAGAGGCTTACGGCCGATCCGCATCTCCATCGACAATTTCTATATTCCAAAAGATCAGCTTCCCAAAGGGACTGACATCGAAAGCATCGATGCCCTCGATGTCGATTACTTCAACAAGTTCCTCTTAGGATTGATTCAAGGAGAGACTTTGAAAAATCCAATCTACGAATTTAAGACCGGGAAGAGAAAATTCGGAAAACAGATTTATCTTGAAGAGAATCAACCGATTATCATCGAAGGAATCCACGCTCTCAACCCCTTGATGACAAATGAGATTCCCGATTATCAAAAATATAAAATCTACATCGCACCTCAACCTCAACTCAATGTCGACAATCACACCCCGATCTCCATGACCGATATGCGACTCATCCGCCGCATCGCTAGAGATGCGAGAACCAGAGGAAGCGATGCCAAAGAGACGATTGGCATGTGGCCTAATGTCAGAAACGGGGAGTTCAAATACATCTATCCCACCCAAGAATACGCCGATTTTGTCTTCGACACCTTTTTGCCCTACGAGCCCTGTGTTTTACGAGATATCGTCATTCCTCAATTGGATAAAATCACCCCTGCTGATCCAGAATACATCACCGCTCAGAGATTAAAATATCTACTCAAATTCTTCATACCGCTTGAAATCAACGATATTCCTTGTAACTCTTTGATGCGTGAATTTGTCGGTGGTTCTTCTTTCTTGGATGCACGCTAAGGTAAACGCATTTCATCTAGTTATCATTTCTTTCGTATCGAATTGACATAAACGAAAAAAAGAGGTTATCAGAACCCAAATGAGTTCTTGATAACCTCTATTTTCATCTTAGCCGATATTGACTAAGAGACTGTCCATTCAGCCAAATATTAGGCGACGAAATGGATGTTGTTGGCTCTGAGACCCTTGTCAGTAGAAGCTTCTTCGTACTCGACCTTCTGACCGACTTCAGCAGTCTTGAAGCCTTCCATAACGAGCTGAGAATAATGGAAGAAATAATCCTTTCCATCCTCGCCGGTGATGAATCCGTAGCCTTTTTCTTTGTCGAATTTCTTAACAGTACCCTTCATTGTCTAAACCCTTTCTTTCGCACCGATGAAGTATCCGATGCGATTAGAAATATACCATAAAAAACTTCGGTTGTGGATAGTTTTTTTTCACCTTTTCATGTAAGCGGTTATCACTTTATCCCTTTGAGTGCATCCTTGGGGCTAAGTTTTTTTATCTTTTTGCGCAAAAAAAGGAAAATACTAAAGGAAAGAGAAAGTGAAAAGAATAGGCTTAAGAGATAAGGGAAGAGACTCTGCTGATAAGTGTTGAGCAGATCAACAAGGGTTTGTTTCAAGATCGTATCGGTGAAAAAAGAGAGAAGAAGAGAGAAAAGACTTGCGATAAGAGAAAGGAATGTCGTTAAAAAAAGATAATATTTTGCGATTTCTTTTTTTCGATATCCGAAAGAGAGAAGCACGCCGATGTTTTTCTTGTCTCTGATTAAGAGAAGAGACATGCTCATTCCTAATAGAAAAGCGGAGCTTACAAGAGAGAACAATGCAAAAAGAAAAAAGAGAGAAGAGAGCAACCGAAGTGTTTTCTTCACTTCTTGAACCATCTCAAGAAGTGGGAACTCCCCTTTATAATCACCGTATTTCTTGACGAGGTTTTGATAATATTCAACTGAGTTTTTCTCTAAATCAACTTTGAGGACAGCATTAAGAAGAGAGATCTCAGTCTCCGATAAAGTTCCATACTGGAAGAAATAACAGAGAGGAAACAAGCTCTCGTGCGCTAAGAAATACCGCTCTCCTCGTTGAATGCCGACAATGGTGAAAGAGCCTTCAAGAAACTTATTTTGAAACACCTCCCCCACCGGAGAAGAACTAGTCAACGCCAAAGAATAAAGAGTTTCTTCTATCGCATCTGTCTCTCTTTGAAAAAGCTCTTTCGCTAACGCTTCTGAGATGACTATCTCATCGATTGTGAGTGGTTCTCTTCCATAGCATAACTGATCTTTTTGCAGTGTTTGAAAAGTGATGCCGGTGTTTGAAGCGG
>JALFLX010000049.1 GCA_022774485.1 Bacilli bacterium | reverse complement strand
GAGATTTTCGGTGTTCTCTTCAAAGGTTGTCGGGTCTTCATGAAAACAGATTCCAATGAGAAGATTGGTTGGCTGTTCCAAAGTGAAAGAGAGATTTGGAAGCTGAGTTCGATAAGAATCCCCTGCTTTTCCACCTACTTCAATCCTTCCGACTTGGGGATCGTTTCCCCAAAAACTAGGCGGAAGAAGATTCACTTCTCTTTTTGGTGTTCCTAAATCTCCCTCTTTACAGATAGTCTGGTAAGAGCTATCTCCTGTTGTTGCTCGTTTGGGCTCTAGCCCTTCTTGATGACAACCTGTTAAGAGAAGAGGAAGGAATAATGCAAATGTAATCAACTGTTTTTTCATAACGTATCCTCCTATCTTCTATTGGGATAAAAGATGCTGTTTGTTCAGTTGAAGTCGAACGAATGGTCGTTTTCATCTCATCGGTAAAATGATATAATTCTCTTACTGCTCCCATAGCTCAGCCCGGATAGAGCGACCGCCTCCTAAGCGGTAGGTCAAGGGTTCAAATCTCTTTGGGAGCGCCATCAAGTGTTCAAAGTATTGATAATTGCTATCAGTACTTTTTTATTTTGAAAAACCTGATTTGCATGAGGTGTAGACGAACATCCTGAACGTCTTGCCGCTTACCCCTCGTTTACTTACCAATGGAGGAAACCGCCAAATAGGAATAAAAAAAGACAAGCTTTTGAACCTGAAACTTTGAAGTCTCAATTTTACAAGTTGGAAGATATTGATGAATAATCCTCGATGATCATCACGAATGTAGAAGAATGGAATGAAGCAAAGCATGGAAAAGTGCGAGGACCTGAAATTCTTTTAGAAAATTCTTTCAATATCAATTTGCTGTTTTTAGAACAAGAGAAATAGGTGCATTGAGCACCTATTTCCTTTACTCTAATTCATCACCGATCGGGTCAACAATGGAATAACCGATGTTGGTTAAGTGGTCTGCCACACGCTCAAGCTCTGTGATGAGCTCGCTGTAGAAGGAAGTGAGCTCAGGAGAACAGCTGTTTTGAGTGATGCGGTGATAGTGGTTCTGCGCTAAGGATTTGCTAAGTTCATCCGTTTTCTCTTCTAAGATGTGGAGTTTCTTTAAGTCATCAGTGTCGTTGTGACGGAAGATAATCAAGGCGAGGTCGAACATCTCAATGATGATCTTGTTAAGCTCATCGACTTCAGAAATCGCTTCATCTGAGAATTTCAATTCATCTTCCACCATAATTTTAGATTCATCTAAGAAGTTACAGGCGTGGTCACCGATACGCTCAATATCGTTGATGACATGGAAGTATCCGCCGACTTTTTTACTGTCCTCATCGGAGACATTATTTGCAAGTTTGATCAAGAAGTCTGTGATCGCTTTGTTGAGATAGTCGATTTGATCTTCTACTTCAAGAATAGACTTATCTTGCTCAGTCGTCTGTTTGGTGATTCTCTCATAACCGCGGATATAGTTCTCTTTGGAAAGCTCGAACATGTGGACAATCTCGCGTTTGGTCTGCATGATGGCGATGTTAGGAGACTTTAAGAGGTGTGTATCAATGTAGTGGATGACACTCTTCATTCCTTCTTCCTTCTTGTCTTTAATCAGCTTTTCTGAGAGTTTGATACAAGGCTTTAAGAAAGGAATCAAGAGAGGCATGAAGAGGAGGTTGTAGAAGACTAAGAACATGGCAGCTGCAAATTCAAAGGAAGAGAAGAGCTGTGTGAGAAGCTCACCGAGATAGATGTTTTGAGTCGTTAAGATGGCTAAGATTGAGATGGTGAGGAAGGAAGTGATAAAACGTAAGACAAAGCAGATCCAAGCGGTTCTCTTTCCTTTGATATCGCCTCCGACACTGGCTAATAAAGTAGTGGCGACAGTTCCTAAGGTTGCACCGATGATGATGTAAATACCGCTGTCGACAGCGATAGCGCCACCGCTGATCATGATGATGACAATACCGGTGATTGCGCTTGAAGATTGGACTAATGCAGTGATGACAATTCCTAAAAGATACAACAAGAATGGATTACTTAATGAGGAGAATATTTTCGAACAAGCTAAGTTGATGTCAGGGTTTTGGAAGGATGATTTCATGATTTCAAGTGAGAAGAAGATGAATCCTAAGCCGGTGAGAATCTCGCCGATATTCTTGCACTTCTCATTGTTGATAAAGGTCAAAATGACACCGATGAACGCAAAGAGGAGCAAGTAGATGGAGATGGAGAAGGAGGAGAAGGAGACAAGAACACCAGTGATAGTTGTTCCGATATAGGCGCCAAGGATGATGGAAAGACCTTGATAGATTGTCATCGCTCCGGCGTTAATAAAGCCTAGGACAATACAACTAGTCGCATCGGAGCTTTGAATCGCAGTGGTGACTACTGTTCCGATTCCAAGGCCAGCAAGAGGATTATTTTGTGTCTTCTTGAAGAGACGCTTCAATCCTTTTCCCGAAATCTTCTTCAATCCAGAAGACATAATTCTCATGCTGACGATGAAGATAGAAACACCGACAAATAAGTAAATAATCGCTTTAATCAGTTCTGTGCTCATAGCTATTACTTTATATGAAAATCTCTCGTTCGTAAACAAAGAAATTACTTTCTTTTACAAATTTTTTCGATATTTACAAATTAAGAACAAACCGGCAAAAGAAAACTGCAGCCTTCGATCGAAAACTGCAGTCATGATTGTTCAAAATAATACGATTAATCTCCATCTCCGAAGAATAAATCCCACCACCAATCATCGTCATCATCATCGT
>JALFLX010000020.1 GCA_022774485.1 Bacilli bacterium | reverse complement strand
TTTGTAGCCGTTCCTGTAATTACGGCCCTCACTGTCATCGTTCGTTCGCTCTGACTTTTCATACCCGAGATGGTCATCCATCTCAGCTTCCATCATTTCTTTGATGGTTCCGCCGAGAAGATCTTTCAACGCGTCCTGGATATCCTGAGTATTTTGGATATCATATTCCTGCAGCAGTCCCTGAATGATCGCTCGTTTCCCGTCTGTCATTTCCACGTGATGTACGGATTTTCTTTCTCTTTTTGCCATAAACTAAGGCCCTCCATGATTTTGATTGTATCATGAAAGGCCTCAGAAATGAGCTTTTACAGAGATTGTTTCATACTCTCCTGTGACATCATATTTTTTACTATCGCAGCAATTTTCGTGCTTTTGGGGTCGCTCGCAAGTCTTCGAATAATATCGAATTTGATTGCGATTACTGTATAAATTGGTGTAAATGGTGTAAGCACTTTATCCTAAAACGAATAAACCGCTAAAAATCAATTCGCTTTATTATACTCATTTTTGAAGTACGAGTCAAGACCTTCAAATTCAGACCTTCTTAGCTCCTTCGTTACATCAGTATAAATGTTAAGGGTGGTAGAAATATCTTTGTGTCCAAGCGTATCCTGAATAACCTTTACATTTACACCTGCCTCACACATTCTTGTCGTGAATGTATGCCTTAATGAATGGCAGCTAAAATGAGGAAGCAAAACCTTTGCATTTTCATCTTTCAGGAGCTGTTCATCATTGCAGTCACGGATAATACGGCGGATAGCTTTGTTAAGAGTTGCTTGATGTTGCGGCTGTCCAAAACGGTTAAGAAAGATAAAATCAGTATATCCGTCCACAACAGCTTCGCAATGAATTTCAAGCAACTCCTGTCTTTCCTTTTCCATAAGGAATGCTTCTTTGACGAAATCCAACATCGGGACTTGGCGTTTGCCAGCCGGAGTTTTCGTGGTATTGATGTTAAAATAGCAGCCACGCTTACTTCCCTCGGTACGGTGGTCATAATAAACCAGTGTGTGGTTCACATCAATTATACCTTCTTCCAAATCAATATCGCACCATCTGAGACCCGTCGCTTCTCCAACACGAAGCCCTGTTCCAATCAACACTGCAAAAATCGGATACCACAAACTTGCAGACGGTGTATTCTTCAGATAACTTAAGAGCAGTTCCTGTTCCGGTCTCGTTAAGGCTCTGCGTTTCTCCGTTTGAAAACAATGGGACTGCTTTAACTCTTTCAGCACATTATTGGAAGGATTATTTCTGAGATAATCATCATCAACTGCCATATCTAATATCTGATGAAGAACCGTATGGATATTATCAATAGTCGCCGGTTTCAAATGGCGTTCATCTGCAAGGTAGTTGTAAAACCTCTTAATATCCGATTTTTTCAAAGAAGAAACGGTCTTTGAGCCAATCTGTTGGCGGACAAATGTCTCATACATATATTTGTAGTTTTCAAAAGTGTTGTTTTTTAGACCACGCTTCAAATCTTTCCAAAGCTCATATATATCATTGAGGGTAGTATATCGAGCTTCCGCTTTTATGCCATCTTTCTTGTCCTTTTCTATTTGCTCTTCTTTGTATCGAAGTTCGTCAAGAGTCTTGGCATACACATAACGCCTTTTTCGGTTGGCGTCTGTCCAACAATAATGATATGTACCGTCTGCTCGCTGTGATTCTCCTGTGCGAAGAACTACTCTTGATTTATCTCGTCTTTTTGCCTTTGCCATAATCTTTTCCTCCTAAACCTTTTCTATTTTGTCCATATACTTGTCAAACTTCTCACGATTTATCAAAATCTGTGTTCCATTTGAGATTGAAAAATTACAACCTTTCGCCAATGCCATTTTTCTAAGTCTTTTAATCCCAATACCGGAATAAGCGGCTGCTTCTTCACAAGTGATAACCTTGCGTTCCCATATCGGTAAATCCAGCTTTCTTTCCTCAATCGCCTTCCTATATTCCAATATTTCAGGACTGCTTACTTTCAGCACACTCTCACCACCTTATATCGAATATAGCTTTTCAAGGTACTCCTCAAAACGCTTTCGTTTTATCATAGTTCTTTTCCCTACACGCAAAGTAAAATTGCAATCGTCTTGCTTTATGAGCTTGTATATCGTGTCTCTACCAATGCCCGTATAGGCTGCCGTTTCTTCAATAGATAGGTTTTGCCTATTCCATAAAGGGACATCGGAACCTCGGCTCTTGAACCATTCTCTTTGGCAATTAACCTCGCTATCCATTTGTGATTCCTCCCTCATATTGAGTACACTCTTTCAATATACTCATCAAACTTTCTTCTTTTTATCATTCTTCTTGTTCCAATCCACAGCACAAAAGGACAATCTTCCGGATTAGTCAGTTCGTATAATTTACTCATACCGATACCTGAATATCGAGAAGTTTCTTCAATGCTCAAAGTTGGTTTGAACCAAATAGGCACTTCGTCCTTTTTACTATTCTTTCGATTGTCTGACATTTGATTTTCCTCCTTGATTTTGATGTCTCAAGGATACATAAAAATGATTGATGAGCCAATGATGCGAATTGGCTCATCGCACACTTGACAATTTGGTTAAATGGAATACTGCCTTTCGATATATTCATCGAATTTTTTACGCTTAATCATTCTCCTGTTACCTATCCATAAAACAAAGGGACAATCCTCCGGATTCGTCAATTCATAAAGTTTATCTCTACCAATGCCGGAATAAGCAACTGCTTCTTCAATGGAAAGATTGGGCTTATGCCATAAAGGAATATTGTATTTCTCCTTATCTTTTCTTTCAGGCATTTTTACACCCCTTTCCTTTGACCGAGGTGCGTTTGTCATAAACGATATAATCCCAACCGCTGTTATTGCACTTATCGCAGTTGTCTTTGCTTTTCGCAAAAAGGTCAAGACGCCTGACAACATAATTCGGGTCGTGGATATAGTCGCTCAGGCACTTGGGACATAAGCAGCGAACATCTCCGTTTCTGTCTGTGTTGTAAATCCATAAACCGAAAGTCTTTTTAAGAGCTGCGTTAATTTGCTTCCAAAGCCTTTCGTCGTTTACCGAACCAATGTAGTCTGTCAGTTCGTCCTTATTGACGGTTTGTATCTGTTCAAGAAGAACCATTGACGGCTTCTTCAGACCGAAGTCCTCACCCAAAATGATGTGTGAAGGAAGATACTTCTTTTTCATCACAGCCGTAACAGCAGCAACAATAATTGTCGGAGCATTTGCATTAAAGTTGTCCGCCTGAATTACCATTACAGGTCTCTCACCCGACTGGACAGACCCCTCTCTTTTTCCAAAATCGTAGTAGAATAAATCTCCACGCTGAATTTCTTTTCTCTGCATATATGTATAACCTCTCTGTTCATTTAGTATCGAAAGTGCATTTCGTATCCGGATTTGAAATAACCCCTTCACTCATTTGGACAAAGGGGGTCAAAATGCACACCCAAAATCAGAGGTTTTCATAAAATTTCTTGAAATTTTTTCTTGCGGCAGCAATCGACTTATCTACAACGCTGTAATATACGCCTTCTTCCTTTGCGATTTTTCTTGAACTCATACCTAATAAAATCGCTTTAATCAGTCTTTCTCTCTGAACAGGTTTCAGCATTTCCAATACCTTTCTGACTTTCGCAATTTCTAACTGACGGAGCTGTTCCTTTTCTTCCTCAATCCGTTCTTCCTCCGCTTGCTCAAACGGGTCAACAAACGGAGTAATCAGTTCCCGGTGGAATTGTTCAGAGATGTCATCTTCATACCCATACACATCGATTGTTCTTTTTGCTCGCTTTTCGTACTTATCGTTGTTTCTGTATGACTCGTCAATCACTTCGCCCTGAGCCATAGAAAGCAGAATGAACGGAGTGTACCGACGGATAACATCAGGGTATTTAACCCACAATTCTTCTTCCGCCAGTTCTGTTACAATCGCCCATTTCTCCGTGCCGGTGTAACCGTGGTATTCATACCTCAGATTGATGAGTTTGCAGTCGTTCGCAAATAATAATTCCTGTTGTTCTAATGTAAGTTTTGTCATTGTCGTAATCTCCTTAAATTTGAATTTTTGAATTTGGTTGCAATCAAAAACTCGGAGATTACGGATACTTGGCGATATATGCCAGCCACTTATATGTCACGGTCTTGCTCCTTTCGGGAGCGACAAAAAAGCCGGACACCAAGAACATTAGGATATTTCTATCCCTTAATTCTCAGCGTCCGGCAATTTGATGACTCA
>JALFLX010000014.1 GCA_022774485.1 Bacilli bacterium | reverse complement strand
TACAAGGCGGAGATATATGACGATAAAGCGTATTCAGATTACCTACGCCATATAGACATTTCCATATTTTCATCCGGGATTTCATTTAGAAGAAGAGACATTCACGGGATGCAGCAACACTAATGTTTATCCTTTTCAATTCTTTTTCAAGGTAAGCTTCCATGAGCAAAAAAAGGACTTACAAAAAACTACAGCAGAACACTTCAGCGGAATACCGCAAACAACTTTAATGTTGAAACAAATAAATAGAATCCCTCTTATCTGTTTGTTTTGGTTTACAATAGATATGGAAGATAATAGAAAAATGAAATTACTTTGGAAAGATCATTTTGTCGATGGTGAGTTGATTGTACAAAACGGAATTATCAGCGGAATGAAGAGCTGTGATAATCACTCTGATCTTTATTGTCTCCCTGGTTTTTTTGATGTTCATACTCACGGGGCAAATGGATTAGATTTTAACGGTTTATCTTGTTCATCGGATGTCGAACAGATTCTTTCTTTTTATGCCAGTCAGGGTGTCACAAGTGTTTTCCCTACTGTGATGACTGCACCTTTACCAAAGATGAAACAGCAATTATCGAGAATTTCTGAAGCTTTGTTTACTCATCAGATGATCAAAGGAATTCACATTGAGGGGCCGTTTATTTCTCATGAGTATAGAGGAGCTCATAGAGAAGAGGATATTCTTTCTTTTTCAAAAGAAACTTTCTTGAACCTCATGAAGTTTGCAAACAATAAAATCAAGTATATTACGATTGCTCCAGAAGCATTAACGGATAATAACGATATTATCTTTTTAAAGAATCTAGGCCTTGTTGTTTCGTTAGGTCACAGTGGGGCTAGCGATGCAAAAACGACTCTTTGTATTCAAAAAGGAGCGACTTCCTTTACACACACATTTAATGCGATGGCTCCATTTACACATCATCAGCTGACAATCTCTTTTTCTGCTCTTTCTATTTCTAAAATATACAATGAGGTCATCATGGATCTCCATCATGTCGATCCTAAGATTATTCTATTTTTGTTGAAAAACAAAGGGGAAGATTATCTTGTTGGAATCACGGATTCTCTTGCCTGTACAGGATTAGAAGATGGAAATTATTCGTTAGGTGGAGAAAGCATCATGAAAAAGAATGGGGAGTGCTTTATTACCGGAACAACTACAAGAGCTGGTTCTTGCATCAGTATGCTCGATGGTTTGAAAAATTATATGAAAATCACCGGTTATCCATTAGAGAGAGCAATTCTACCCTTTACAATGAATCCTGCAAAAAGTACAAATCTTTCGGATCGTATTGGAACACTTGAGATTGGAAAAGAAGCAGACTACTTCATCATGGATGAACAATTTAACGTTTTGAAGACATTCATCCATGGAGAACAAGTCTATACGAGATAAAAAGTGGGATTGAAAATTTGAATTCATAATTTTGAGAATAAAAAAAGAAACTCTAACTCTTGTATAAACACAAAAGACTGCGAGTTTCAGTATTCAAAGCTGAATATGCGAGACGTCAGAGAGAATATCCGAAAATGTACGCCGAAGAAATCAAAAAGTTTATCGGTGACACCTCTGCCCTCAAAGCTTCTGGCTTAAAGAAGACTGGTTTAGAAGAGGATCAGATCACTGCCTTAAAGCCGATCTTCTTCTGGGGTTATGAATGGGATGCCAAGGATAGCTACTATCGCATCGGTTCTACCGCTGGCGATATCTGCTCCATCGCCACTTTCACTTTCTTATTCTTCACAGAAGATCAAGTTGTCGTCTATCGTTTATTAAAGGACTTCTATCACGGAATTCAGAAAGAGAGTACCACTGAGTACTTCTATGAGGACATCACCAACATTAAGACTGGCGAAGAGACCAAAGAGATCAACAAGACCACCTCTATCAATTACAACTCTCTCACTCTCATCGTCCCTGGCGATTCCTACAGAATGTCTGTCTCTAGCGCCTCTGATGATATCTCCAACTCTGTTCAGGGTATGAAGACCTTACTCCGCAACAAGAAAAAAGGAAATCGTGGCGGTTACGACGCCTAAGTCAATTCTATCTGAAGAATAATCCACAAAATTCCCTTCGTTTTGCACGGCCTCCTGAAAAAGGGGAGCATTATGCTCCCCTATTAGTGCAAGGTTCCAGCGAAGGGTTTTTTATATGGCCTTCATCTTCTGCAAGAAGATTTTCAAGGCTTGGTATGTCTCCGTTGAAAGATCGTGTTCGATTTTACAAGCGTCTTTATAGGCGATTTCAGGATCTACTCCTAAAGAAGTGAAGAAATTCCCAATGGTGCGGTGACGCTCATAGGTTTCAACTGCAATCTTTTTCCCGGCTTCTGTTAAAGTGATGACATGATGTTCATTGATGGTGATATATCCTAAACTTTCCAACTTCTTTAACGCGATAGAAACACTCGCTTTGGAATAGCCCATCATCACGGCGATGTGGATCGCGTGAACATTATTGTTACCTTTCTCATTCAACATGAGAATTCGTTCGAGATAATCTTCGATAGATTCGTTTGTTTTTTCCATAAAAATATACCCCTATTTATTTATTTTACCATAAGAAAACGAGTTAAAAGTTGCTAACTTTTATATTGACAAGTGAAAAAAAGAAGGTCATAATATCACGAAGTTAGTTATAACTAACAAATTAAGAAAGGCGAACTATGATACTTTCAGAAGCGAATGTGTTGACTCCTCTTTTTATCGATAAGATCCAAGGGGATGAGAAGATGATCCGCCATCTTCAGACAATGGGTTTAACAAGCGGAATGGAGATTGTATTGCTCCGGAATGATAACGGAGCGGTTGTGCTTCGCGTGTGTGATTCCCGCATTGCCTTAGATAAGAAGACGGCGATGTCGATTGAAGTTTTGGTGAAATAACGGAGGTTTGATTGTATGTCAGAAAATGAGTTACATCAGATTCAGCAGGAAAATCCTGTCAAAGATCATACAAAGAAAGAACTTGTCTTTGCTTTGCTTGGAAATCCTAACTGCGGAAAGACAACCTTGTATAACTCTTTGACTGGTGCAAACGCGTATGTCGGAAACTGGCCGGGAGTCACGGTGGAGAAGAGAAGCGGTGTTTATCAAAATGAGAAAATCGGGAAAGCGACGATTATCGATCTTCCCGGAATTTATTCTTTATCTCCGTATTCGCCAGAGGAAGTCGTATCTAGAAACTTCCTGTTGCAAGAAAATCCTGATCTGATCATTAATGTGGTCGATGGGACAAACTTAGAGAGAAATCTCTATATGACCACTCAGCTTTTAGAGCTTGATATCCCGATGATTGTGGTCATCAATATGATGGATATGCTGAAGAAAGAGGGAAAAGAAATTGACTGTGATTCTCTTTCAAAGAAGTTAGGTGTCCCTGTGATTGAAGTCTCAGCTCTCAAAAGAGAAAATCTCGATGAGATGATGAGAGTCGCACTCGATATCTCTCAAAAAAAGAGAAAAGGTGTCTCGGTTCTCTCTTCAAGTGAGCTTTCTTCTGAAGTTGATAAGCTCGCTTCTTGTTATCAAGAAGAGGAGATATCTTCTCCCTTGTTCCACGCGGTGAAAGCGTTAGAGAGGGATACATTAGAAAAAGAAAGCAATCCTAAAGTGTATCAGAGAGCTTTATCTCTCTTAGAGAAGAAAGAGGGCCCTCTCATCTGCGACTTACGATATCACTTCATTACAAAGGAGTGTTCTTCTTGTGTCATCACAGAAGAGAAAGATCGTTTTTCACTCTCTTCTTCGGATAAGATTGACAAAGTGTTGACACATCGGTTTTTCGGTTTACCGATCTTCTTACTCATTCTTTTCTTCGTCTTTGAACTGACTTTCTCAGAAGATCTATTCTTCCTCAATGCGTTCGGTGTTTTTGGAGAAGAGGGGTTCAATTCTCCTCTTGGGATTATCGGTGCTGGAAACGGAATAGAATCCCCTGGCTTTATCTTAGCGAATCTGGTGACCTGGATCACGGATTCTATCTCCGCTTTTGTCGGGGATGTGCTGTTACAAAATGCATCCTTATGGGTCACGTCGATGATTGTCGATGGCTTGTTAGCCGGTGTCTTTGCTGTCATTGGTTTTTTGCCTCAAGTTCTTCTTCTCTTCTTTTTCTTCTCGATATTAGAAGACAGCGGATATATGGCAAGAGTCTCTTATCTTCTCGATC
This sequence comes from Bacilli bacterium, assembly GCA_022774485.1. Classification (GTDB taxonomy): domain Bacteria; phylum Bacillota_I; class Bacilli_A; order RFN20; family CAG-288; genus Enterosoma. The sequence goes on along the minus strand of JALFLX010000014.1, from coordinate 12,702 downwards.
GTATTTTCCATCGCTTCGGACTTTCCGGAAAGATGTTCCTCCCGATGATCATGGGATTTGGTTGTTCTGTCCCTGCGATGATGAACACGAGAACCCTCTCTTCTGAAAAAGAGAGAACAAGCACCATCCGTGTCATTCCGTTCTTCTCCTGCTCTGCGAAACTTCCGATCATCATCGCTGTCGCTGGCGCGCTGATGACAAGCTTCCACATCCCGGGATCAAACTTTATCCTTTACGGTGTTTATCTCACTTCTATGATCTTCGCTGTGGTCTCGATTCTTTTGATGCACGGGACTACTCAGAGAGAGAAACTCCCGCCGTTTATCATGGAATTGCCAAGTTATCACTTGCCTCAGTTTAGAGCGTTGATGATTCATGTCTACGACAAGGCAAAGCATTTCTTCAAGCGCACATTCTTCATCATCTTAATCTCCACATTCTGCGTCTGGCTCTTCTCAAGAATCAGTTTCTCTTGGGAGTATTTAGGAAGAGAGGGAATTATCTTCGCATACACAGAAGATGGGCTTCTCTACGCTTCTTTATCAAGCCTTGATGGAATCAGTGAGAGTGTCATAGAAGAGTTGATTTCTTTAGGGAAACTCGATGCGGATAGGCTCTTAGTCGATTATCACGCCGCCGTGGAATACGGCCTTTCTGAGAACTTCGCCACGCAAGAAGTCATCCCAGAAATCTCCCGTTCTATCTTAGGATCTTTAGGCTCTTTTATCACACCTTTATTCACTCCGATGGGCTTCGGTCTATCTTCTCTCTATACACCTCATGTCATTGAAAATGGAGGAAGCTTCTCCTTTGTCATCGCCTCTTTGACTGGTCTTGTTGCCAAAGAGAACGCGATTTCTACCTTTGGAACCTTAGCTTCTTCTTTCCACAGCATCATCCAAGAAGTTAATCTTCCCGAAGGTGTCTATATGGTCATCGATGCAAATGCAGATGAAGGAGTCAAAGCGATCAGCGCGATTATTCAAAACACTTTCATGATAAATGCAGATGGCTCCCTTGCCTATCCTCTTGAAACCACAGCATCTCTTTTAGCCTTTGTCATGTTCAATGTCACAACGATCCCCTGCTTTGCAGCAGTCGGAAGCAGCAGAAGTGAACTCTCTCAAAAATCATTCAGAGGAACGATTGTCTTCTGGCTGTTTGCTTCTTATCTGATCGGCTGTGTGACTTATCTTGTCATTACGAATTGGTGGACTATCTTTCCTCTTCTTGCACTGCTTGTTCTCACTTTTGTTATCATCAGAATTTACAATCATAGGAAGGATCAAAAAGCATGCTCTACACGCTCATAAACGTCACTGATATCATCGCGTTAACAATAGTCGCTCTGGTATTTATCATCATCTTTTTCCTCTGGCTTTTCCGTTTTCGGAAAGAAGCGAAAAAAGATCCTTGCGGATGCAGCAAAGGGTCAGAGATGATCCGGTATTACAAGAAAAAGAAGAAAAGAGAAAAGAAAGACGATTGCTGTTGCCATTAAGGAAGTTGCTTCTCGTTTATCTTGTGGAATAATTAAGTAAAAACGATAGATGGAGGAATGTCTCTATCTATCGTTTTTTTCTAAGAGAGTCCGATAGCTTAAAAAAGCAGTCGGAAGCGGATAAGAAGCGAGAGTTGATATCTTTCGAAAAGAAGAGGAGAATTTCTTCTTCACTTCGATTCGATAACAGCTCATGTTCCAGATGAGGTGGGTGAACACATGTCTCTTGTTCTTCTCTTTCTGAATGGAAGAATAAGGGATATTGTTCTTTTCAAGAAGGCTTTTCACTTCATCAAGAGAGAGTTCTTGTTCTATATTTGGAAATTCGTAGAGAGAAGCTAACAATCCTTTCTCTTCTCTCTTTTTTAGAATCACTTCTCCTTGATAGATAAATAAGAACACAGTGAGAGATACTTCTCTCTTCTCTTTCTTCGGAAGCTGTTTTGGATAGGATTGTTCACAGCTGTTTTGATGAGAAAGACAAGAGGAAGAAAACGGACATTTTTCGCATAGCGGTGCTCCGTTTGGAAGGCAGACAAGCTCACCTAAATCCATCAAGGCTTGGTTGTAATCTCCAGCTCGAGAAGGAATATTTTCAAGATAGAAATCTTCCGCTCTCTTTTTGGCTTTCTCTTCAAACGGGCTTTCTTCTTGAGTGAGCCTTGCATAGATGCGGAAGAGATTTCCGTCTAATGCGATATACGGTTTTTGATAAGCGATAGAGAGAATCGCATGGCTTGTGTATGTTCCAATCCCAGGGAGAGAACATAACTCTTTCTCTTCAGATGGGATAATACCACCATATTTCTCTTGGATGATTTTGCTTGCCTTATGTAAATTTCTTGCTCTGGAGTAATAGCCTAATCCCTCCCAGAGCTTCAAGACTTCTTCCTCAGATGCAGAGGAAAGAGAAGCGATGCTTGGAAAAGAAGATAAGAACCTGAAATAATAAGGTTTTACCGCTTCGACTCTTGTCTGCTGAAGCATGATTTCAGAGAGATAGACATGGTACGGAGTCGGATCACTTCTCCAGGGTAGTTCTCTTCCTCTCTCTTGATAAAACGATAACAGGGAATTGACATCTTCTTTTTTCATACGGGTATTGTATCACAAAGTGAATTTTGTTTTTGACATAAGAAAAAGGTCAGCACATATGGTGCTGACCCTTTGTTAGAGCGAAAGATTAATACTTGTATCCTTCTTCTCTGATCTGAGCCTGAGCGGCAGCAAGTCTGGCGCCAGGGACACGGAACGGAGAGCAGGAGACATAATCGATACCAGCGGCGTGGAAGATCGCGATGGATTCCGGATCGCCACCAGCTTCACCGCAGATACCGCAGTGGAGGTCAGGATTGGCTTCCTTACCTTCCTTGACGGAGAGAGCGATGAGTCTCTTGACTGCATCGGCATCGATGGTCTTGAACGGATCGAAGTCGATGAGGTTGTTGTCGAGGTACTGGTTGATGAAGGCGGAGTAATCGTTTCTAGAGAAGCCGTAGGTGAACTGAGTGAGGTCGTTAGTTCCATAGGAGAAGTAAGCAGCCTCTTTTCCGATTTCACCGCCAGTTAAGGCAGCTCTCGGAGTCTCGATCATGGTGCCGACAACATATTTTAACTTCTTGTCGTAATCGGACTCAGCGATGATCTTGTCGGCGACTTCGCTGACGAGCTTCTTGACGAAGACAAACTCTTTCTCAGCGATGACCTGAGGAACCATTAAGGAAGCAGTGATGTGAACTTTCTTGCCGGCCTTCTCAGAGAGGTCTTTCTCAGCTCTTAAGGCAGCTTTGATGACAGCCTCGGCCTGCATTCTACCGATTTCAGGATAGACAACATCGAGACGGCAGCCACGGAGACCCATCATCGGGTTAGTCATATGGAGCTGTTCGATTCTGGCTTTGACAGTCTCGACAGGCTTCTTGGACTCTTTGGCGAGTTCGACGATATCCTCTTCCTTGATTGGGAGGTACTCATCGAGCGGCGGGTCTAAGAGACGGACATTGAGGTTGACTCCTCCGCCTAAGGCCATATACATCTTGTAGAAGTCTTCTTCCTGGAACTTCTCAAGCTGTTCAAGATATTTGACTCTTTCTTCGGTGGTGTCGGAGAGAATCATCTGCTGCATGATGAAGAGTCTGTCTTTGCCGCGGAACATGTGCTCAGTTCTGCAAAGACCGATGCCTCTAGCACCGAAGCGGATCGCGTTGTGCGCTTCTTCCGGAGTATCGGCGTTGGCGAAGACTTTGATTCTGGCATATTTATCAGCCCAGTTGAGGACCTTGACGAAGTTCTTGTTATCGCCACCCTCTTTGGTTTCAATCGCGCCATCATAGATGGTACCGGTGGAACCGTTGATGGAGATGATATCGCCTTCGTGATAGACATGTCCACCTAACTCCATGGTCTTGGCTTCTTCATTGACCTTGATCTCAGAGCAGCCGGTGATGCAGGTCTTACCGATCTGACGGGCGACAACAGCGGCGTGAGAGGTCATACCACCGCGCATGGTTAAGACACCCTGAGCAGCGACCATACCGCCTAAATCTTCCGGAGAAGTCTCGGCTCTGACTAAGATGAGCTGAGCTTTCTTATCCTTGTTAGCAATCTTCATCGCTTCATCAGCAGTGAAGACAATGTGACCGACAGCAGCACCCGGGCCGGCAGCGTTGCCGTGACCGATGACGACAGCCTTCTTTTCAGCGGCTTCGACAAAGGTGGGGTGTAAGAGCTGATCGAGAGAGCGAGGATCGACTCTTAAGAGAGCATCTTTCTCATCGATGAGTCCTTCTTTGACCATATCAGTGGCGACTTGGAGACCGGCGACACCAGTTCTCTTACCATTTCTGGTCTGGAGGAAGTAAAGCTTTCCGTCTTCGACAGTGAACTCGAAGTCCTGCATATCCTTGTAGTGCTTCTCTAATTTCTTAGCGGAAGTGACTAACTGGTTGTAGATCTTCGGCTGCTGCTCTTTGAGAGCGTCGATGTGTAACGGAGTGCGGATACCAGCGACGACATCCTCACCCTGAGCCTCGATGAGGTACTCAGCGAAGATGTGGTTCTGACCATCGGTAGGCTGACGGGTGAAACCGACACCGGTACCGGAGTTCTGGTTCATATTACCGAACGCCATCATCTGGACGTTGACGGCAGTACCCCAAGAATAGGGGATGTTGTTCATCTTTCTGTAGAGGTTGGCTCTCTCGTTATCCCAAGAGCGGAAGATCGCTTTGACCGCGGTCATGAGCTGCTCTTTCGGATCGGCAGGGAACTCTTCTCCGAAGGTCTTGAGGTAGTACTCTTTGTACTTCTTGATCAAGACTTTGAGATCCTCGACTTCGACATCGAAGTCATTCTTGATGCCCTTAGCTTCCTTGATTTCATCGAGCATCTTGTCCATCTCAGTTCTCGGATGTCCTTTGGCGATGTTAGTGAACATAAGGATGAAACGTCTATAGCAGTCATAGGCGAATCTTTCCTTACCGGACTGTTTGGCTAAGGCTTCAACAGTTTCATCGTTGAGACCGAGGTTGTGAATGGTATCCATCATACCAGGCATAGAGACTCTAGCGCCGGAGCGGACAGAGACAAGAAGCGGCTTCGGACCTTTGCCGAAAGTCTTTCCAGTTCTCTCTTCGAGAGCCTTGATACCATCTTTGATCTGCTTTTCGAGACCTTTGGTGATCTTTCTTCCAGAATCGTAGTAGAGAGTGCAAGCTTCAGTGGTGATGGTGAAACCATCCGGAATTCTGATACCGATGTGAGCCATTTCGGCTAAACCGGCACCTTTGCCACCGAGAAGCGGCTTTCCTAAGCCATAGGCTTCACCGAAGGCATAGACATACTGCCCAGGAATGTATTTGTTTCTGGGCTTTCTGCTTGTTGCAGCAGGTTTTTTAACAGCTGTTTTAGTAGGCATTTTTCCCTCCTAATATTAATAAGGCTTTACCCATGTGGTATTTTATCATAACTAAATTAATAAAAAAACAAGATTAAATTAACTCGAGCTATGTTACTTAATTTTCAGCATAACTTTGCATTTCCTCTAATAAACTTTGCATTAAAACAATTGAGAAAAGTGGTGAAACAGCTTTTTATTCTTGTATTATTAACATAAAAACAGTGTTTAACAAGTTGTATGCAAAAATTCAATTTTTTATAAGTAAATTTATTGCATTTCAACTCATGCGTGTTTACAATAAATTGAACAGACAATAACCCCGTGAATATTTTTATTTCGTGCTCCTCCTATTGTTACTATTCAATCAGTTTTCTACAAACTTCTGCGAATAATGAAATGAAAAGAAGGAGGAAACTATGAACAAACGGAAATTCGAATTTGCGCTCGAGTTAGATCGTGAAATGTTGGAAGAGCCTTTCTCCAAAATCTCAATCTCGCAGATTTGTGATAATCTCAACTGCTCCCGCCAAAGTTTCTATTATTATTTCAAGAAAATTGAAGATTGTCTCGCTTACCTAGTCCGTGAGACCTTCAAGAGCAGAGTCAGAGAAGATTACCTGATCAGTGATATTTTCGCATTCTTTGAAAACAACGCTGATTTCGTCGCTCGCTGCAACAAAGATAAAGAAGCAAAAACGATTTTCTGGGATAGTTTATATATCTATATCAAGAAGATGCTTGATTTAATTTTTTCCAAGAACATCGTGGATTATCTTTCCTTATATCCTGAGCAAAAAGATGCAATTACTAGCTTCTATACCTCTGGCATTCTCCAACAGGCAAGACTTTATCTCTCCAAACCGAATGTCACCAAGGAGAAATGCATCTCTCACTGCAAAATTATCATCGGCTCTCGTGAAGACACCAGAGACATGATCAGAAGATTCAATCGCTAATGTCAATTGCCCCAGAGTTCTGGGGCAATTTTGATATACTATTTTATAGGAGGTTTTCCTATGGAAGACACATTTGAATTTATCTGCCCTACGAAGATTTATTATCGTCCGGAGGGTGTCTCAGAAATTGGAAGAATTATCAAAGAAGATTATCGTTTCTCCCGCGTCTTTTTCGTGAGCGGTGGAACCTCTATAAAAAAGAATGGCACTTATGAGAAAGTGATCACTTCTCTCTCTATCAATCACATCATCTATGAGGAATACTCTGGCATTCAAGCAAATCCTGATATCGAAGATGTTTTGAAGATGGTGAAACAGGCTCGAGAGTTTCAACCGGAACTGATATTAGCTGTGGGTGGAGGAAGTGTGATCGATGCTGCGAAGTCTTTAGCTCACGGGTATTATTACGATGGAAATCCGCTTGATTTCAACAAACATTTGGTAGAACCACTTCACGCGTTGCCGATCGCAACGATTTTAACCTTAGCTGCAAGTGGCAGTGAGATGAGTGACTCTTGTGTGATTTCTGATCGCAAGCATCACTTCAAAGCTGGCTTTAACGCAGTGACCAATTATCCGCTGTTCTCTTTATTGGATCCAAGTCTCACTCTCACCGTTCCTCCTTATCAAGTCGGTGTCGGATTAGCGGATATGTTCTCTCACTCCTTCGAGCGTTATTTTTCTCCCTCTCATCAAATTGAACCTTGTGATCACTTGGCTTTGGGGATTATGAGAGGAGTAGTTGAAGTCACTCCTGAAGTGGTCAATCATCCGGATTCTTTAGAAGGTCGCAGAGCGATGATGCTTTTAGGAAGTTTAGCTCATGATGGTTTCACTAGCTTTGGAAAAAAGAAGAGATTTTTAGTCCACAAAGCCGAACACCGTTTGAGTGGCTCTTATCCTGAACTTCTTCACGGACAGGGGATCGCTTTGCTTTTAGCTCCTTATCTCAAAATTAATCAGAAGCTATATGAAGAAAAAATTATTGAGCTTGGAAAAGTGGTGTTCCAATTAGAACATCCGACAGCAGAAGATACCATCCGTTCTTTAGAACAATGGATCTTTAGTCTTCCTATCTATCATTCCTTTGATGAGCTTCCTTTTCATATCGATTTGAAAGATATTAAAAAAGCAGAAGAAGTTTTGAAGGTTTCTACCGAAAAATGACATTTCTATGAAAAACAACTATAATAGTAAAGCTGATGTGTGCTATTGATCATGCTTAGGAGGTTTTCATTATGGATGAAAAACAGAAGAATACAAAAGAGTGCCCCCGCAATTCTATCCTAGATTTCAACTTTTCGTGGGTCTTGTTGATTGTTTATCTCGCGTTCTTGTTCGGTATCTGGTTTGCTCAGAACCAAACAGCTCAGTTTGTTCCAGGAGATTATGTCGGAGCTCCTTACTTCTTCATCTCTATCTTCTGCGGCCTTGTCTTCTCTTTCCTCCTCTACAACGGAGGAAAAATCCTCTTTGCAAAGCTCTCCGGATATAGAATCTTATCGTTGCATCTCTTAGGCTTTATGTTCGATGCTCCGAAAGATAAATTTAAATTCCATTACGACATTCTCTCCTTCTTCGAACTTCAGCTTCGCTTTGTTCCGAAAGATGATGACTTAGAGAAGAATCCTCGCAAGATTTTCTTAGGCGGATTCATCTTAGAGGGAATCTTGATTATCGCTGTCCTTCTCTCTTTCTTCTTGTTAAAGCCAACTGAAGGAAGAACCTTAGGCTCTGGAATCGCATGGACACTGCTCTTTGGCGCCTGCTACGGATTCTTAACTCCGCTTTACGAGATTCTTCCGTTTCGCCAGGATTATCCGACCGATATGTTCAACCTTCTTGTCACGAAATCAAAAGATGATCAAATCGCATACAACCTCCTCCAAGTCAACAGAAGAAGAGAACTCTCCGGAGAGGACTTCCTCCACAGAGAGTTTGAATCCTATGAATCCTTCTATGGAGCTAGAGCGCTCTACTTCCTCTATTTAGACCATCTCTATGCCTCCCGCTTAGAGAAAGCCTTCAACACCTTAGAAAGCATGAAGTATTACAACAAATACTTCGATGATTCTGATCGCTATCAGTATGAGGAAGAATCCATCTATCTCCGCTTCTTCATCGATGATGACTCTGCCGCTGATCAGATCTACCTCTCATTAAAGAAAGACGATAAGAAAGAGGTCACTAGCCCCCGTGATGTCGCCGATTATCGAAGTGCAGTCCTGATCGCTGGATATATCGCAGTTGACGCAGAAAAAGTCAAAAACATCGCATCTGAGTTCGATCAAAAGATGTCTAAATTCCAAGAGGATTCCCGCCGTCTTCAGAAAGAGAAAGATCTCTTTAAAGCTGCTTACAATAAAGTGGTGAAAAACAAGCCGGAATTCAACTTGACAAACCGTTGATTTACACCCACCCTCAGGGTGGGTTTTCTCTTGCGTTTTCCTTTTGATTCGATATAATAATCATCACCTGGGGATGTTCCGGTTTCGACAGGCAGGAACGACTTCTGAGGGCAGTGGGATGGTCTCCTTATCGACCGACACAACTACAAGTGCCAATAAACCTGTTATGTTCCGTGCTCCGGCCACTATGATGGCCTGCGCTGCTTAATCTCATTAAGTAAGCTTTTTTCTTTTTTTAGGGCGTATCGCCCATGCACGACCCTGACATCATCTATCTAACTCATGCTGTCAGGGACTTAGAGTTAGATTCATGAAGAAGCTTCCTTTCCTTCTTCATGTGACACAAGGAAGGATCGGAGAGAGAAAGATTGCTCGTGTTCTTCTCTCTTCTAACTCAAACATGAGATAAACTGTAGGCCTCGTTAGAGATTCTTGTTTGGACGCGGGTTCGACTCCCGTCATCTCCACCATCTTAAGAAGTTAGGTGATACGTGTTATCGTATTGCCTTTTTTCGTATAGTATACGTCACGTATATACTGAAACAGACGATTATGAATGGATGGCCATCCATTCATAATCGAGCGCCCAAGCAGCTATATAATGTTTGGGAGAAGCTGATGGGTTAGGATACGACTCGGTAAACGTCCGGACTTCGCGTCTGCCAATTGAGTAGTCATCCTTTCCCCATGATCTACTGGTTTTAGAAAGTTGGGAAAGTGCAATTGTCGCTTCTCCTGAATTACTGTTGCGTGATCGGCATCATGGGTTTCCAGAAAGGATACCTAGCTTGAAAGGCTTCGAGAATAGGAGGTATTCTGATGCCGAAATTCGTTCTTTCGTGTGACGTCGCCAAGGGGAAGTCGACCTTTGGTCTTTTTGAGTTTGAAGATGGCAGTCTAAAGACCATTAAGAGACCTAGGAATTATGAGCACAACCTTGATGGTCTAATGGCTATGTACAACGATTTTGAGCTCAAAGACAGAGAAGACGTCTTGGTTATGATGGAGTCAACCCTTGTTTATCAGACGCCGCTAGTCGTATTCTTCAAAAGCCACGGTCTTGAGAATGTTGTCGTCGAGAATCCCTTGCTGATTGCAAGAAAAAGCTTTGGCCTAACAAAGACCAAGACAGACAATCTGGATTGCTTTAGAATCGCCGACTATGCTTTCCGTCAGCAATGGGAAAAACCTGTGCAGGTGAGTAAGGAGCAGCAGGAAGCGCGTACTCTATCGAGATATATAGATTCCCTGCTCAGTCAGGCGACGGTTGTTCAGAACAAGATACGTCTTTATTTAGTGGCGGTCTTTCCGGAAATCGAGAAAATAGCTGGGAAATCTCTGTTTTCGGCGGGTTTTTTAAACCTTCTGAAGACCTGTCCGCATCCCCAAACGATCAGCCGGAAGACAATCGATGGGATTGTCACGGCAATGGCCGGAAATACCAAAAGGTGCGCTTCCTATCAGGAACTCGCCCGTAAAATAAAAGAAGTTTCGAAAACAAGTCTCTCTTCAGCAAAGGAGGACTCCGCTGAATGTCTGATCCTGGTCGATATCGTCAGCTTTTATCAGAGCCTGTCCGATAGGATCCGGACGATGAGGCAGAAGTTGTCCGAATTGGTCCGGAATCATTCTTTATATTCCGTTCTGACATCATTCAAGGGCATTGGTGACGGGATAGCCTCAAGTCTTACAGCTGAGCTTTGGGACATTGAAAAATACAGTAATGATAAAAAACTGTTTGCCTCGACCGGTATGGCTCCAGGAAAGGAAGAGTCAGGTGCTTCGATCAACAAGGATCTTTCGATAGGGAAAAAGGGAAACGCTCATGTCAGGAAATGGCTTTTCGTGGCCGTTCAGTCTATTATTACTCAGGCATCAATGGGGCGTGGTGACGAGAGAATTTATGCCTATTATGAAAAAAAGCATAATAATGATAAGAAACACTATTATGCCGCAGTCGTAGCTTGCTGCCACAAGCTATTGAAGCAGGTCTACCACCGATATATGGTCCTGCTGAAGACAAATGAGCTAATCGTTTATTAGTCAAATTGCCTAGAAGTATGATATCACAGCGAGCCGCCTCATCCATAACAGAATTCTGTTATGGATGATGATTTTGTATACCTATATATCGATTCATCACAAAAACTAAAGATATATATACTTGACAATTTAGAAAGTCAATTCAGGACACTCGACGTATACATAGATAGAAACAAAAAATGAGATTTAATAAAACCTATATGGGTTAATGCTTTTAAAAATAGAGAAGAAATAGAATAATTCAGCATATTAAAAGCTGTTAATTTTGATGATGAGTGGTGTGCTGAAACTTATTTTCAACCTAATTATGATGAAATACGTGAAGAAGATTTTAAAAAAGCAGTTGAAGAATACTTTATTTATAAAGCATTATTACCAATCTTCTCGTAATTACAATTATCATCATTATATTATTGTACAGTTTTCATTTATTTTTAAAAGTGTCCAATAAGAATGGTCAAAATTATTGTTTTTTGGAAAGTGTATAGTATAATATAAGCAAGAGAACATTGAGGTGATTTTATGATTGTTAGAGAAAAATACTTAAAAGCTATTAGAGGCTTTTATGATAGTGATTTAATTAAAGTAATAACAGGTATTAGAAGAAGTGGGAAATCTGTTATTTTAGAAACAATAATAAATGAGATAAAAGAAAAAACGGATAATATTATTTATCTTAATTTTGAGAAGACAACTGACTTTGCAAAAACTAGCAGTGCTGAAGAGTTAGTTGATTATGTAAAGAAAAATAGAAAATATGGGAAATGTTATTGTTTCTTTGATGAGATTCAAGAGATTGATGATTGGCAAATTGCAGTTAAAGATTTAAGATTAGATAATTGCTCAATTTTTGTCACAGGGTCAAACTCTAAATTGTTATCAAGTGAATTTTTAACATTGCTTAGTGGACGTTTCGTTTCATTTAGAATTAGACCATTTGTTTATAAAGAAATTAAAGAATATTCAAAAGAATTAGGTGTTGATGTAAGTGTAGCTGATTACTTAATTTGGGGAGGATTTCCAGGAAGATTTAATAATATAACTATAGAAGGAACTAAAGCATACTTATCTGATTTGGAAAGTACAATTGTTGTGAATGATTTAATTAAGAGATACAAGATTAGAAAAGAAGTGCCTTTTAAGAAAATAGTAAATTACATTTTATGCAGTAATTCTAGGATTTTTTCTATTAGATCAATTCATAGATTTATAAAAAATGACTTTCCTGAGTTATCAATAATGACAGTTATAAAATTTATAGAATACTTGAAGGAAGCTTATATTATTGATGAAATTCCGCAGTATTCAACTAAAACAAAAAGAGAACTTAAATATTATGGGAAAATATATAATTCAGATGTATGCTTCAATTCGCTAAGAGCAAATAACAATAGATATGACTTAGATCATAATTTAGAAAATGTTGTTTACAACGAACTTTTATATATGGGATATGAATTGAAAGTGTTCAATAATAAAGGTAAAGAAATTGATTTTTTGGCATCAAAAAACGGGAAGACTTATTTAATTCAAGTCGCATATAGTGTTGTTGATGAAAAAGCCTATAACAGGGAATTTGGTGCATTTGCTGATTTAGATAATAGTAATCAAAAAATAATAATAACTAACGATGTCGTCGATTATTCATCATCAACTGTTAGACATATAAAGCTAGAAGATTTCTTAATGATGGATGAACTATAAAATGGATGCTAACTTTTTTACACGATTTAAAAGTTAGGGTGCTAAAAATTGTGAAAAGGATAAACAATAGTGTTGCTTGCTGATTACGAAAAGGCCCAAAGTGGTAGAATATTGATGCTGCATTGAGAATATTCAAAGGCCTGATTCCGGGTTAATGCAGCAATTTCCCTCGGAAGCTGGCCTCTGAATGTT
>JALFLX010000004.1 GCA_022774485.1 Bacilli bacterium | reverse complement strand
ACTAAGACATCCTCTAAGAAATATTCTCTTGGAACACGGATAATGGAGCAGTGATTAATATCCTCATAAGCGTGTTTTGTTACTGTCTCATAGCTTGTCTTATCATATGGGGCATATATCTTAAGAGAGGGAAGAGAAGAGAGCAAAGCGACATCAAATATCCCTTGATGACTTGAGCCATCTTCAACGAGACTCGCGCGCTCTAAGAAGATGACAAGCGGTAATTTTTGACGCAAAATGTTTTCGATCAGTTCATCGATTGCTCTTTGTAAAAATGTCGAATAGATGTCAAGCACAACCCGCTTTCCTTTGATCAATAGTCCAGCGCTAAGAAGCATCGCGTGCTCTTCTGCAATACGAGCATCGATACACTGCTTCGGGAAGTTGTCAAAACAGGTGTTTAAAAAGGAGCTGGTGCGCATCGCTGGGGAGATAAGGTATAAATCCTCATGCTCTTGTAAAAGGCGTTCTATGATGCTCGCTTTGATTCTTGAGGGCATGAATAGAGGAGAAGGAGCAAAAGATGGATTCACCGCGTGATAGAAGCCTTCTTGGTCTTTCTTAATCCGTTCATCCCCGTGTCCTTTTTCCGTGAGGAGCAAAAGGAAGACAGGCCCTTTTAAAGAGGCCTCTTTTGCTTTCTGTAACGTCGCATCAAGATCGAAAAAGTCATGTCCTAAGACCACAAAGGTTTTAACAAAGGAGAAGAGAGGATTCACTTTGAAAAAGTCAGGGAATAATTTTTGTTTCTCTTCTTCTAACAAGGTAAGATATTTCTCTTTTTCGATTCCTTCATGCTCTTTTGCAAACAAAAAGAGTTTTTCTTTTTTTTGGCTGATTTCTTTTTCAAAGCGCTCTGAATTTTGATAAATCGAATAGGAGTTCTCATTGAGAATAAAAAGGAAATGAGAGAAGGAAGGCCGTAAGGCTAGGTCAAGAAGTCCTTCTAATGCCACTCCGTTTTCTAATGAGCTTTCGCCGATAATAGAGACTGTAAAAGAGTTATCATTGTTATCTTTTTTTGCAAGGTGCATCCCTATGGCTTGGGAGATAGAATCCCCGGAATGACCATTTGAGGTTTTATCAAACGGACTTTCCTCTCTGTTTTGAAATCCGGCATAGGAGTTCATGTTTCTTATGTCAGAAAGCTCTCTACCTGTCAAATATTTATAGGCGTAGCACTGGTGTCCAACATCGAAGATAACGTCGTCCTTCAAAGGATCAAAAATAGACAAGAGAGAAATTGTCGCGTCCACAATTCCGAGATTGGAAGCGTAATGTCCGCCGTTTTTCTCACAACCCAAACGTATCTCTTCTCTTATTTGAGAGGCGAGTTTCTTCTTTTCTTCGATGGAATAAGAGGGGAGTTTTTGATAGATCATATCACTCCATTTTGATGTCATCGCTGACTGTTGCCATTAATTTAGAAAGGCGCTTTTCCATCTCATCGGTGAGTTTCATTGCGTCTTTATAATATTTGGTGGCATCATCTAATCCGATTTCAGGATCCGCGAGTTTTTCGATGATATCTTCGCATTCTTTCTCTAATTCATCATAGGATTTTTCTTGTTGAATTTCATTCACTGTTGTTTTTCTTGGCATGGCTCTTCCTCCACTTTGATTTTGACTCTACCATCCGGGTAAGTCAGCATGAGTTCATCTCCTTGTTTGAGGTCTCTGATTCCTCTCACTAACACACCTTCTTTTAAGACAATCGCATACCCTTTTTCTTTGACAAGGGAGGGATCGTAGGGTTTGAGATTTAATAAGAGTGTATGCAGTTCTTCTTTTCTTCGTTGAATCTGATTCTGATAGGATTGTTTTATCTTCTTTACAAGCAGTGTGAAAGCAGTATTTCGTTTTGAAAGAAGGTTTTCTAATCTTAAAGAAACAGTCTTTTTTAACTGAATGAGCTGCTTTTCTTTCTGTGTGATCATCGCTTTAGGAGAGTGAGCTTCTATCTCACGGTGATAGGAATTGAGACGGTTTGCTTTCTCTCTAACAATCTCAAGATAAGCTTGTTTTGCTTTCTTTTTGAGTTCTTCTCTTCGCTCATTGACTTGAGAGAGCGGTTCGTTAATATAGCTTGCTCCTTCTGTCGGAGTGATGGCTGATAAATCAGAGACACGATCGCAGATTGAGATGTCAATCTGATGGCCGATACAGGTGATGACTGGCACTTTGCTAGCACAGATTAACCTTGCGATTTTTTCATCATCGAAGCAGGAGAGATCTGTTTTAGAGCCGCCTCCTCTTCCTAAGAGGATACAATCGACATCTTCTCTTTGAGCCGCAAGTAAATTCTTATAGATCGAATCTCTTGCTCCTTCTCCCTGAACGATCGTGGGGAAGAGAATGGTGGAACAAGGGAAGCGGTCGTGCAACGTCTTTTTGATATCCTGATAAGCAGCACCGCTTTCTGCGGTAAGAATCGCTACTCTTTTACAGACCTTAGGAAGTTTTCTTTTCCGTTCAGGATTGAGCAATCCTTCTTTCTCAAGCCGCTTTAAGATCTCTTGTTTTAAGAGAAGCGATTTCCCGAGCTGATTTTGAAGTATTTTTACTTCTTGTCCCCAGAGAGTGATAGAAGACCCTCTATTGTAATAGCTTAAGGAGCCTCTTACCTGAATGATATCACCGACATGAATATCGCGGATGGTGCTTGAAAGATACGAAGAAAAGGCGAGTTTGATAATCGGTGATTTATTCTGCTCTTCTGTGGAATCTCCTAAATCGATATAAGAAAAACGGCCGACTTTCACCGAATACACTTCTCCATAAATCGTGATGTCCTGAAAATCAGGATGGGAGAAGAGAGATTTGATAATGTCAGAGAATTCTTTTACCGATAAAGGGTGTTCAAAGAGATTGATCATTCTACAGGGATCGCTTTATCTAAAACTGCGTTGATAAATTTATAATCATTCGCTTTTAAGAAATTTTTGGCCAAAGCTACCGCCTCGTTGATGATGACTTTTCTCGGTGCTTTCTTGACATAGACTCCTTCGGTATAGGCGACAAAGAGGATGCCTTTGGCGACATTGTCAAGACGGTCAAAGGTCCAGTTTACTAAGTGCTTTTGTAACACCATTTTGATCTCATCAAAGTGAGATAACCCTAAAGCGTAAACAAGCTGAGAATAGACTGGGCATTCATCATATTCATCGACATCGTAGCTCAAGCAGAGAATTTCAGTGGCATCGTAATCTTCTTTATTTTCGATAAACAAGAAGACCTGATAGAAGCACTGCATGAGATGGATGCGCTCATCTCTTCTGGAATATTCTTTCATAGTGTGGGAGAGTTCCTTTCTGTCTTGTCAAGAGAATAGGCAAGATAAGCAAGATAGCAATCAAAGCCTAAGAACAACAAATGGAGGAGGAGAGAGAAGAGAAGATCAAAGAGAGTGAAGGGAAGAGGGAATGTCTTTAAGAAGAAAAAGAATGGGAGAAGGAAAATGGTATCGAGAGCGTAAAAAACAAGATTGAGATAGACAAAGAGTTTTTTTCCTTTCACTGCTAAAGACGAGAAGATAATCAAAGCGATTGTCATCACAAGGCTCAGCACGGAAGAAAGAGAGATGACAAATTCTAAATTCAACTTAGCAGAGGATAAAACGGCAGTGAAGAAAGAGGAGCCATAAAGCATACACAAAGTCGGAGCATGGGTAAAAGAAGTGTCTTGATTAAGCTTAAGGAATGTCTGAAGCATGATCTGGCCAAGCGCGTGAAAAATCGCGATGACCATGATTACGGAGCAGAGATATCCGTACGCTTTTCTTTGTTTTTGATACTGATCCATATCACTTCTTCAAAACAAAGCCTAAGACAAGAACATTGATCTCGACCTGACGGATCTCAGTGATGTCATAGATCGCATCATAGATGCTCTGCTGAATCAAGGAAGTCGCCTCTGAGGCGTTTTCATCCCCGGCGACCATAAAGATTTCCGCAGAGACAACAATCTTGTTGTGCTTGTCAATCTCGCAGGTGACTTTACAAGTTTTCTTGCCGCTTTTTAAGAGAATGCGGTCTTTTAATTGACCAACGCTGAGTTCTTGTAAGACTCTCTGCGCGCTCTGGATGAAGACTAATTCGGAAATGTTTAAACTTCCGTGTCCGGTGTTCTGTGTGTAATAGGTCATAATTACCTCCTGTTTTGTTTGACGCCTTTCATCGTAAGAGAAATGCGTCCTTTCTTTTGATCGACTTCGACAACTTTGACAGTGACAATGTCACCCGGTTTTCCTTCTTTATGAGGATCATCCACAAAGTGATTGGCGATCTCAGAGATGTGGACTAATCCATCTTTCTCAACGCCGAGATCGACGAAGAAACCAAAGCCTGTGACATTGCGGATGGTTCCTTCTAAGATCATACCGACAGTGAGATCTTTGATGTCAGTGACACCCTCTTTCAGCTTTGCGGTTGTCCCTTTTTCACGCGGGTCACGAGAGGGGAGAATCAACTCTTTGACAATGTCGTGGAACGTCGCTTTTCCGACATTGAGCTTTGACGCATAGGCGTTGATCTCTTCTTCTTTGAGCGCTTTGATATTCTCTACTTTCTCTTGATGAGTAGCGCCTGGAATCTCTCTCATGAACTCCTTTGCAATCGGATAGCTCTCAGGGTGAACGGCGGTGTTATCTAAGGCCTCTTTGCTCTCAGGGACACGTAAGAAGCCAGCGGCGTTTAAGAACGCTTTGTCGCCGAAGCCTTTGACTTTCATCAGCTCGCTTCGAGAGTGGAAAGCGCCGTGTTCTTCACGATATAAGACAATCTGATCAGCTAAGCGAGAGGAGATGCCAGAGACGTAGCTAAGAAGGCTAGCGCTTGCGGTGTTTAAGTTCACACCGACATAGTTGACACAGTCTTCAACCACACCTTTTAATGCCAAAGAGAGCTTTTTCGAGTCAATATCGTACTGATACTGTCCGACACCGATGCTTTCCGGTGGAATTTTTACAAGTTCAGCAAGTGGGTCTTCTAATCGTCTTGCAATTGAGACTGCGCTTCTTAAGTTCGGTTCAAAGTCCGGGAATTCTTTCTGCGCTAAGGCAGTAGCAGAATAGATGGAAGCGCCAGATTCACTGACCACGACAATTTCTAAATCGTGAAGTTCAGGGATATCTCTTTTCATCTCTTCTAACAGTTTCTGACTCTCACGGCTTGCTGTTCCGTTTCCTAACGCGACGGTGAATGTCTGATTCTTTAAAAGCAAGCGTTTGAGATCATCTTTTGCTTTGAGATAAAGTCCAGGAACATGATAAGGATCTTTTAAGACATAGGTGTCTAAAACTTTTCCGTTTTCATCGATGAAAGCGAGCTTGCATCCGTGGCTAAAGCCAGGATCAAAGCCTAAGATTCTTCTTCCTTTTAACGGCGGATAGAGAAGAGTAGCTCGTAAGCTCTGTTTGAATTCTTCAATGCTCTCATCCGTTGCCACATCCATCAAAGATGAGAAGATATCGTTAGAGACAGAGGGGTAGATTAGTCGCATGTAGGAATCTTTGATCATTGTCTCAAAGCCTTCCTGATAAGGCGTATTTGTCGGGATCTCTAAGTTCTTGATGTGATTTAAGATCAGCTCATCATCGAAAACAAATTTCATGGTGAGACATTTCTTGTTGACACCTCTGTTAATGGCTAAGGTGTTGAAGGATTTGACCGTGGAGATCTTTCTAGAATAATCTTTGTAATTATCAAAGTTATCACTCTCTGCACCTTCCACTTTTTGACAAGTGATGAGGCCAGATTTCTGAGCGTGATTCTTGATAAAGATACGGTAATTTGGATTGTCAGAGATGCGCTCTGCTAAGATGTCATAAGCACCCTGAATCACTTTCTCTGCTGTTTTATAGTCCTCACAGAGATATTTCTCTGCCTCTTGTTCTAAAGCGCCTGTCTTATCAGTGAGCAAGAATTCAGCAAGAGGTTCTAATCCCGCTTTGATGGCCTTTGAGGCGCGAGTGAGTCTCTTTGGCTTATACGGGCGGTATAAATCCTCTAACTGGCTCATAGAGAGACAGTCTTCAATCTTTTTTCTAAGCTCCGGGTCATCGACTTTTAGGTCATCTAAGGTCTTAAATACAGTCTTTTTACGGTCTTCTAAGTTGCGGAGTGCGATCAATCTCTCTTCTAACTGTCGGAGATTTTCATCGGTGAGGCCACCGGTGACCTCTTTGCGATAACGGGCAATAAATGGAACCGTGTTTCCCTCATCAAGCAAAGTGATCGCTTGATTGACACTTTCTTTGTTTAGTTTTAATTCTGTGGCGATAATCTGATTGATATCCATACTTCCCTCCTATGAAAGCGTGAAATAAAAGCTTTTTTCTTCACTTTGAAAATAAGCGTATAACGATTCGATTTTTACGCTTGAATGAAAGGTGATGCTGATTCCAGCGTAGCAGTTTTTCTCCTGATTCACATCTTTAGTATCGGTCACGATGGTGTAGTTATCCTCATATCCGAAAAAGACAAAATAGTCTTTATCGGGGGAGAGTAAAACTCTCACTCGGTGGTAATCTTTGTCAAAAGAAGAAAGGGTGATGACATTCATGAATGTTGAATTTTTCTTTTCTGATACAAGGGAAGTGGAGAAAGGAAGATTCTCAGATACAAAATTCTCCTCTTTCACAAAGGCTTTCTTGTCTTCTTCTAACAAAGACGAAAAATCCACCTGACAAGAGGTGAGAAGAAACGCTAAATTCCAAAGTAAGAGCGATTTTTTCATGTGCATATTTTAGCACTTTTTCCATAGGAAAAAAAGAGACAGAAAAATACGATGCTTTCATTTTGATTCGACATCACGAAAACTAACGCTTTCCAAGGGTTATAGAGTTGATACAAGAATCGCATTATTACAATCTGAAAATCATGAACTATATTTCCACGATGATAAAGAAAGCGATTCAAATTTTGATTACATCATCATCTTTTTAAACATGATTCTACGATATATCGTAACAACTAAAGAAGAAAGGAACACCCCGATACACAAGATGTTGATTACATTGATAAGAACAACAATGCCTGGAGTCTTAATCACCACTCTTGTCTCTGGCCCGATTCCGTTCATCGCATTGCTATTCACTAACGCATAAAGCGTATAATGGCAAGACTCTTTCATCTTGGAAAGAATGACTGGATCTTTTTGATAATTCTTCAATTCGTTATAAGCCAGAGGAATCATCGCATCATAAGTGCTCACACCAGCGATCATAGCATCAGCTGGATCCATAAAATCAGATAAATTGTTGTCGGTGATAACGCATCCTTTGCATCCCCATTCTTTTCGTAAGACATTTGTCAACAAGTTTTTACTCGCGCCAGACCAGGTGGTGCCAAGGCGGGTATAAGAGACCATAACACCGTTTCCATCGCTTTCTTCAAAAGTAGCTTGGTAAGCTTTGAGATAGATTTCACGGAGTGCCTGTTCATTGATCCAAACCGCCTGTCCTAATCTTCCCTCTTCTGCATCATTTAAGACAAAGTGTTTGGCCATTACACCGACGCCATATCTTTCAATACCTTTGACTTCATAAGCGCTGATGATCCCACTCAAATAACCATCCTCTGAATAATATTCAAAATTTCTACCTCCATAAGGCGTGCGATGAATGTTGTTTCTAGGTCCGTATAAGAAAGAAATCTTGTTCTCTAAACAGTCCTCACCGATGCATCTTCCCATCTGATAAATCAGCAGTTTATTGAATGTCGCTGCCATCACATCTTCGCTGGAGAACGCCATTGCCGAAGTGTTACTTTTAAACAAGGTCATCGTTAAACCTTGCGGTCCATTTTCACCTCGAGATCCAGGAGCTTGAATGGATCTTATGGGCATGGTCCAATGGAACGAATCAGCGACAAGTTTTCTCATATCTTCAAAGGATAAATTCTCTAATAGTTTTTCCCACAAAGGATGATTGAAATCCTTCCTTAATAAATCAAACAATTGAACATCGTTCTTTTGATTGAGAACTGGCATATCTTGAGTTTCATAATCGCTAGAAGAATACAAAGTCTTCTTCAATCCGTTTAAAATCTTTTCCGAAGCCTTAATCGAGATATCTTGTTTGATACTATGTGCCCAGTCATTTCTTGTGACATATCTGACCTGATTGTTTTCTTGATCAAATTTGTTGATATCTGCATCATCAAATTGATTTGTAATCTTTTCATTCGTCTTCTTTGATCTTGAATATGTTTCACAATCAAAATTAAGAGGAACCCGATAGACAAGACTATCATCGCCCTCTCCATCTAACAGGCTCGTTGAGGGAAGGATTCCATGGTTTTTCTTATATTCGAGAATGTTGTTGTTTGCCTGATGCGCATCTGAACCTAAGGTCAAATAATGGTTGCCTTCCGATATGTAATAGGTTTTAACGCCATTAGCATCATAGGATGCTAATTCAGATTTGTTCACTTCAATCTGATAAGTTCTTCTTTCTTGTGGCTGCAACTCATCGGTTTTTGAAAAGCCGACCAATTGAACGGAAGATTTCTCGACTTTGTTTTGAATTTCATATTCACCATAAGGTGTTTGAGCGTATACCTGTAAAGAAGTCTTACCGGCTCTTGTGCCGACATTCTTTACAGCGACTGAGACAAGGTACGCATCTTTTGTATCATCGTAAGTGACTTGGTAGTTAGAAAAAGCAAAGTCAGTATAGCTTTTTCCGTATCCAAAAGGATAGCAGACCTCATCTTGATAAACAAAATCACCGACATTGATTCTGTTTTCAACGACATCGGTATATCTTGTCTCATAATACTTATATCCGACATAAATTCCTTCCAAATAGACGAAATAACGATTGTTATTGGAATTTAATCCCTCAGCATCATAGGTGTGAATATTGAAGTAATTGATGGCAGCAGAATTTAAATTGTCATAGCAGAAGGTATCGACTAATGAGCCGCTCGGATTCACTTTCCCACTGAGGATATCTGCAACTGCATAAAGACCAACTTGTCCGACCCCACCGATCCATAAGATCGAGTCAATATCTTTTCCTTTCATCTCATCGAATTGAATCGGATTTGATGAATTCAGTAAGATAATAACTGATTTGAACACGCCGTTATGTTTTAATTTCAAAATTTGATCTAACAATTCTACTTCCACATCATTCAATTTTAGATAATTCTCAGATGTGAATTCTAAATCAGCTCCTTCACCACCGATTCGAGATAAGACAAGAATGGCAGCATCAGAATAGGAAGAGAAAGAAGAGATTACATCATCGGTAAAAGAAGAATAAGGAGCCTCTGATATTGAGCTTTTTCCAAATGAGATTGAGGAATTCTTTCGAACATATTCTGATCCAGGCCCATTGATATAGAAGTCCCATAAGACATCATTCACAACAAAAGAAGAAGATTCCAATGCTTGTTTTAATGTTGGAGCTTTGCTGGAATCAACGTTACCAGATCCTGTACCTCCGTAAACCATATTGATACTGCTTGTCGAGAATAAACTGACTCTCGCTTGATTCATTAACGGCAGAGCATTGTTTTTGTTCTCTAATAAGGTTGCACCCTCTGCCTCAACTTGATAAGCGATTTTATTCGCATACTCCTCTTTTTCTTCTTTGGAAGCGAAGTCGCTTTGATAATACATCGCATTTTTGTCTTCGTTTTTTAGTTTCCAAAAAGTATCACCGGTGAATAAGGCAAAAGAATTATCCATCATGGTAATCATGATACTGAATAGAAGAGAAAACACTGATAGCACTGCAAAAGCGATCGACAAACCTTTAAACGGTCTTACATACTTCCGTAACTCTTTTCTCTTTGCTTTTTCCATAAAAATTCCTCTGCGCTCCATGAGTGGAGTCACGCATCATAATCTTATCAAAGAAGAACACTTGTGGAAAGAGTAAAAATAAACAACTTGTATTTTCGGCAATGGTATTTTAGTAATACATCAACAATCAGCGTTGTATTTTTTAAGAGATATTCACTATCGTTAGTTCTTTATACGGAAAGACCTTAAAGCAATATCAAATTTAATAAGCTTCAACAAAAACTGGAACAAAAATAAAACGAAATCGTAAAACAATTCACTTATTTTTCTTCCTTCAGATAGAAATATGATTCATCAATGATGAGAGCTTTGTGTTCTTTGAGAGCTTTTTCTAAAGCTTGTTCTTGTAAGTTACAAGACTGAATCTTTTCCTTGTTCTCTTTTCCTTTTTCTTCATAATCATCTAAGAAAGAGTGAACTTTACCGTTTTCTTTGTACCCTAAAACCATGTCGAGATTGACGTTTTCACCCGCGCGGAAGAGATTCTTCTCAACGACAGGAGAATAAGTTTTTTTCAGCTCTTGAATCAACAGTTTTGTTTTATAACGTTGAGAGATATTATCTTCTTCCTCTTCTTGGTTCTTGTAGATTTCCGTAAAGCGACAAGCGCAGCGGATGAAGTGGAGATTGTTATCCTTAGCCCATGAGATGATATCTTTTTCTCTGATGAAATAGAGAGGTCTAATCAAATCGACATCCTGATAGTTGTCAGAGTGAAGCTTAGGAAGCATGGTCTGAAAACTTCCAGCGTTTAAAAGATTCATCAAGGTAGTCTCAATCACATCATCATAGTGGTGACCTAGAGCGATTTTATTGCATCCTAGTTCTGTTGCGATGCGATAAAGCGCGCCCCTTCTCATCTTGGCGCAGAGATAGCAAGGCTTTCTATCGGTGTTGTTTGCAATCTGAAAAATATCAGTTTTCACAATCGCAGCTTCGATGTGTAGCTTTCTTAAATTTTCATAGATAAGATCCATATTTTCTTTGTTGTAACCAGGATCCATCACCATATATTTCACATCAAAAGGAACATCCGTGTATTTTTTTAAATGCTTGAACAACAAGGCTAAAAGCATGGAATCTTTTCCGCCAGAGATGCACACCAAAATTCGATCCCCACTTTGAATGAGGTCGTAAACCTTCAACGCTTTGGTGAATTTCCGCCATAAGAAGTATTTGTAATCGGTGATTAAAGAGTGTTCAATCTCTTCTGGAGTAAAGTTTTTTGTTTCGTTTTCCACGAGAAAAATCATATCATATCAAACTTATCTTTTCAGCATTTATCATTCATAACGCAATTGTGAATA
>JALFLX010000050.1 GCA_022774485.1 Bacilli bacterium | reverse complement strand
TCTCAGTGAGACATGTAACCATCTCTGTAAGAAGAGAGATCAAAAATTAACAGACAAAGAACGTTCATATTATGTTCTAGATCATCAGTGAGGTGTTTTATGGAAGAAAAGAAACAAAAGCATCATTTTTCTCTTGGAACAACAGTTCTCATCTCTTGTGTCACACTGTTTTTAGGAGTAGGAACAGGATTTTTTCTTTATGCGACTTGTTCCCCTTATGCTCTTAACGATGAGGAAAAGCAGATTGTTGATGCCTATCGTTTATTAAAAGATAACTGGCTTTTTGGAGAAGAATCTCAGTATCTCCATCAGAATGCATTGGATGGTATGCTCACCTCAGTCGCACAGGAAGAAGATGATCCTTACACTTTTTACACTGGGAACATGGAAGACCAGGGGTTATCGACAGATAACAGCGGTTTTGGCTTTAACACACACACTTATGATGGATATTTCTACATCACAGCCGTTCATCCAAACTCTTCTGCTAGCAAAGCGGGATTAAGGAAAGGAGATATCCTCACTCGGGTGACTGTGAAGGATGAAAGCCGTAATTTCTCTGATTATTCCTATGATGAGAATCTTTCTTTCTTGTCTTCTTTCCCGAAAGATACTTCTTTTGTCTTTGAGGTTCAAAGAGGAGAACAGACTCTCTCTGTCTCTTTGAAAAAAACGGAATATACAGATCGACTACTCGATCTTGTCCAGGCGCCAACGGATGAGAATAATCACACCATGATGGTGAAAATCGACACGTTTTTAGGAAATCCTACCGCTGCGTTACAAGGAACATTAGATCTTTATCAGGGAAAAATCGATCATTTGATCTTTGACCTTAGAGGAAACGGAGGCGGTTATCTCAACCAATCTGAAAGCATGGCAAAGCTCTTTGTTCCTAAAGGTTCTTTTATCGACATGCTTGTCGATAAAAACGGAAGAGTTTACTCTTCTTGTTATCAGAAAGAAGAACCGCGTTATTCAATTGAACGTTTTACAATCTTAGTTGATTCTAAAACAGCAAGCGCCTCAGAAAGCTTCACCTTGGCGATGAGAGCAAATACAAATTGTGAAGTGGTCGGATTCACTACTTATGGAAAAGGAATTGCACAGCAGTTTAAGCAGTTCTCAGATGGTTCTGTCATCCGCTTCACTTATGCGTATGTTTACGGACCTGAGAGAGGATATCAAGAAAGTAAAGATGCAATCTGTATCCACAAAAAAGGAATCACCCCGGATCAGGAATACGAGAGAGACTTCAACTTCTTGTACAAAGTCGCGAATTACACCACTTCTCTTGGAATATCCACTGCAGGGCAACAATTCTTCTTAGATGCGATGCAGTACATCTATCCCGAACAGTATCCGCTCACGTATTCAGCTACTTATCACTTTACCGATGCGATCAAACAGTACGGTGAATATTCTTATCTTAAATACGGGAAAGAAGCGTATCAACATCCTTTTAACGAGGATGGGACTGTCTCAAAGAAACTCAATGATCTCTTTGTGAAAGAGTGTTTCGACCAGTATCTTATATATGAGCAGAAGCTTCTTGATTGGACTTTGACACAATGAAAGAGAAAAAGCATTATTTTGAATTGGTATCTTCCTTTTTACCGACTGGCGATCAGCCTCAGGCAATCGCTTCCCTTTCCGCTGGGTTAGAACAAGGGAAAAAGTGGCAGGTCTTACAAGGCGCCACGGGAACTGGTAAGACATTCACGATGGCTAACATCATTCAAAGAGCTCAGAAGACGACGATGGTCTTAGTTCACAACAAGACATTAGCTGCTCAGCTCTATGGAGAATTTAAGGAGCTATTCCCGCATAACAGAGTCGAATATTTTATTTCCAACTTCGATTTCTATCAACCGGAGGCTTATCTTCCAAAAACCGATACTTATATTGATAAACAGGTTGTTATGAATGAAGAGATTGAGATGATGAGAGCAAGTGCAGTCAACTCTTTATTAGAGAGAGAAGACACGATTGTCGTCTGCTCTGTCGCTTCAATCTACGGCCTTTCTGATCCGGATGAATACCGGAATTTAGCTTTTACCCTTCATGTCGGAGAACCTTTCTTTCCCAAAGAAATCGCTCAGAAATTAGTGCTTGCGCAATACCAGAGAAACGATATTGACCTCAAGCCAGGAACATTCCGCATCCGCGGTGATGTGATGGAAATCTATCCGCCGAACGGAGATAATTTCTTCATCCGTGTCTTAGCGGACTTCGATGAGATTGCAGAGATTCAACAGATCAGACCGACCACAGGTGAGCTACTTCACACGCTTGATTACTATCCCTTCTTCCCTGCCCACGAACACGCTTCTACAAATGAGAGAATCAACAGAGCTGTCAAAACCATTCAAGAGGAATTGGTGGAGCGATTGAAGTTCTTCGATGAACAAGGGAAGTATTTAGAGAGTGAGAGATTGAAAAACAGAACGGAACACGATGTCGAAGCTTTACGAGAGTTTGGCATGTGCGCAGGTGTTGAGAATTACGCTAGACACTTCGACGGTAGAAAAGAGGGAGAGACTCCCTACACGTTATTTGATTACTTTCCGAAAGATTTCTTGCTCTTCATCGATGAGAGTCACGTCACTATCCCTCAAATTGGAGGCATGTATCACGGAGACCGCTCAAGAAAAGAAACATTGGTTGAATACGGATTCAGACTCCCATCTGCGTTAGATAACAGACCACTTCGCTTTGAGGAATTTGAAGCGAAAATCTCTCATGTCATATGCACCTCAGCCACACCTGGCGATTATGAGAAAGAGAAAGCGGGTGCTGTCGTGGAACAGATCATCCGTCCGACTGGCCTTTTAGACCCGATCATCGAAGTGAGATCTAACAGCCTTAATCCAGTCTATGATGTGATGGAGGAAATCAAGAAGAGAATCGCGAAGAACGAGAGAGTGATGGTTGTCACTCTGACTGTGAAAGATGCGGAGAATTTGACTGATTTCTTCAAATCTCATAACCTCAAAGTCGCTTATCTTCAGCACGAGATTCTGACACTTCAGAGAACTGAAATCATCTATAAACTCAGAAAAGGTATTTACGATGTCTTAGTTGGCATCAACTTGTTAAGAGAAGGTCTCGATATTCCGGAAGTCAGTCTCATCGCCATCTTGGATGCGGATCGAGAAGGATTTTTAAGAAGCGCTCGCTCTTTGACACAGATTGCTGGAAGAGCCGCAAGAAACAGCAACGGTAAGGTGATCATGTATTGTGATCACATCTCCGATGCGATGAAAGTGACAATTTCAGAGACAAAGCGAAGAAGAGAAATTCAAGAGGCTTATAACAAAGAGCACGGCATCACTCCAAAGACTATCATCAAACCAGTTCAAGAACCGTTGAAGATGATCGATAAGAAGAAAGATCCACTGGAGGGTGGAAAGCTCTCTCGAAAACAGATGGAGCTTCTTGTGAAGACTCTGACTGCTGAGATGAACAAGGCTGCACGTGATTTAGATTTTGAGACAGCTGCAGAGCTCCGCGATCAGATTTTAGAATTGAAGGCACAGATGAACGGATAAGAAAAAGGAGCATTTCCTTGATAAACAGGGAATTTGCTCCTTTTGTTTTAGAATGTGATCTTGATCTCCGTTTCTTCCGTGCTGATCTGATCGATGACATTGTTGTAAGAGACTTTGATTTTCAAAGAGGATAAGAGAGTTGGTTTTCTTTTGAGGGTGATAGATTGATCGGCGTTGATGCTGAAGTAATTACTATAATATCCAAAGTTGTAAGCTAAGGTAGCTTGGCTAGAGGGAGTCAATCCAATAATCTCTGTCTCAAGCTTGAGCTTATCATTTGTGTTCATCTGGAAGGTCGGGATGCTATCCTCTGTGGTGAAGCTATAGCTTACATCGTTGATGGTTGCGCTCTTGATGTTTGTTAAGGGCAAGGGCATTGAGGAGGAATAGGTCGGAAGAATAGACTTCACTTCCGGATCTAATTTCTGATAGTCGGTGTAATAATTCTTCAGCATTTTAGTGTAGATCGTGCTGTTTGCAGCTTCATAAGCAGAGGAGTAGAGGTTTCGTAAGGTGCCTAAGGTGGATCCTTGATCGATGAAGGCGATAGCATCTTGTTTATGCTGATAGGAAGTCTCGACTTTTTCTTTCTCTGCTTGAATGTCGAGATTTTCAAGCTCGCCGGTTTTCTTCACGGTGACTTTTAAAAGCTCATAGGGATTTTGTAAAGCTTCATCCGGGTCTTTGTCTTTGTAGGCGTTGATGACAAGAGACATGGACTGATGGGTGTTATCTTTTTCTTGGAAGGTGAGGTTGATGTCTTTCAGGGCTACAGGGAGCATCTCACGGATGGCGTTCATAGTGGAGTCATCTTCGGGGAAGTTCTCATTTAAGAAATCTTCATAGGCGAGGTTGATGATGCTCACTAAGACATCGGAGGATTTTAAACCGGTTTCGGCATCAGCCCCGATATCGATGAGACTGTTTAGGTCGGTGAATTCGAAGTCGAGAGCGGAGGATTCTCCTTCTCCTTCGCTTGAAACGTTACCGCTTGTCGCTAAGTTTCCTAATAATTCCAGGATGGATTTCTTAGAATATTCGCTGACAAAGATGGTTCCATCTTTTGCTTTAGAATGTAATACGGAGTGGAGATAAAGATCTCCGAAGGTATAGAGATCAAAGGAATCTGCGCTTTCTAAGCTCTGTTTGTCAAATTCGCTTTCTTCTGAGGAGAAGTAGTTTTCAATGACAGTGAGAAGAATCTCTTTGCCGTTGGTGAAGGAGCCGATTTTGATATCTTCTAAGTCGTTAAAATCGAATTTCAGATGGAAGTAGCAAGAGGTGAGAAAATCGTTTAAGGTCTCTGCATCTTTATCAAAGCTCACTTCGAATGTGAGCGGGATGGAGAGAGAATAAATCTTGTTGAGATAGAGAGAAAGAGAGCACTCTGCTTCAAAGACAACGCCGGTTTTATAAGGATATTCCCGATAGGTGTCAATCATGTTCATGAAATACTCGGGGCCGACAAAGAGGTTGTAGTCGACTTTGTTGTCCGGTTTCAGTGGAGAGTAGGCGCGGATGGTGACAAATCCTTCTTTTTTTGCAGTGATCAGACCATTGCTATCAACGGTAGCGATTTCGCTATCGGATGTGACATAGTTCAGGTGTTTTGTCGGACCATAGACAGTGGATTCAATCTGAACTTGATCCCCAACTCTTGCAAAATGTTCTCCTGAGAGTTGAATTAAGGTGTCTCCGTACTCATAAGAGAATGTGGCATCGATGTAATAGGTGTCAGAGAGAAGTTCAAAAGTATAAGGAGCGTAAAGGGTCTCAAAATTGATGCTGATACGTTCGAGGTGGTAACCTGGTTTCTCTGTGTACTGGACTTGGACTTTGTCTCCGTATTGGTATTCTTCGATGGTCTTTTCTAAAGAAATTGTTCCGCCTTCAATCATGGGGTTGATGACGATAGATCCTTTTGTGTTTTCTTTCTCACAGCTCGCGAGAGGAAGAAGAGAAAAAGCGAGTGTTGATAAGAGGATTTTGGTTGTGTTTTTCATATGCCACCTCCTTGTCTTCTATTTTATCGCAAATGTGTATCAGAAAGAGGAGATGAATTGGATACTTTTGTAATATTATCATATACGTCTTTGTTATTCATGAAGAGTGATTATCACAAAGTGACATTTTGAAGAAATATGATACCAATAGGTAATATATGTTAATTTAGAAACCCTTTCTCTTGTGGTACACTACTCATATAGCGAATATGAATCGTAAAAAGAAAATTATCATCAAGATCATCTCTGTCTTTGTCACCGTATTGACGCTTTCTTTGATTATTTTTTATGCGTTCACTTTTTTCGGGGGTGGAGAGAAGCTCATTCAGGATTTCCAGAAGTGGTCTAGTGAGAACTTGCTTTTAGCGTGTGGCCTTTATCTTTTAATCACACCGATTGTAAATATCGTCCCGGGCATCTCTTCCATGTTTTTTATCACAATTGCCAACATGATGTTAAACGATAAGACAACGCCGGGTATGATACAAGCATTTCTTTTAGCAGATGTTGGTATGTTACTTTCGACTATTGTCTTATTCTTAATCGGAAGAACAGCTGGTAAAAAGGTGATTGGATGGGTGATCGGAGAAGAAGAGTATCAGAAAGCGACCTATCTTCTCACCATCGGTGGAAAAGCCTCTCTTCCTTTTGTCTATCTCTTTCCATTCTTTCCAGATGATGCCATGAGCTTTGTGTGTGGATGCACAAATATGAAGTTCTCTTATAACCTGATTAACGCCGTGATTTTCCGCTCTATCGGCGTGTTTGCTGTTTGTTTCATCGGAAGAGATTTCTTTGATTATTCAAGCTTTTTATGGTGGCACTGGGTCCTTGTCGCAGTTGGAATCCTCCTTTGTCTTTTCTTGCTTTTCTTGATTGTGAGAGCATATTACCGTTATTTGAGAAAGAAAAACGAGGGACCTCGCTACCTTTTGATCATGGGGCTTTCCACCATAGTGAAGAAAAAAGAAAAGGATATCATTTACGGAAAATCATCGCATAAGATTGAGAAAGGGAATCAAAATGGCTGAGAATATCCGATTTTATAAGAGAGGTGGATTTGATAACATCCTCAATTATCTTTATCAGTATGGGAATAAAAATTTTGTAGAGCTTCCTTTTTCTGAAGTCGATGCGACGGTTTTATCTGCTTTTTCATATATTCCATTTGAAGAATTTCTGAGTCTTAACGACTCTTTTGAAGAGATGACAATCTCAGAGATGTGTGTCTCTTATCTCGCTTGGATCAATATCGACTATGTTCAAGCTCTCTTTCCGGAGTGGCTTCAGAAGAGTGTGTTTTTAGCGATGGCACTTTTGAGGAACAAGCGTTTCTCCTCTTTGAAAGTCAAAGCGGTCTCTTATCACTTCTCTACAAAAAGTCAGACACAGTTTGCCGCGATAGATGTTGAGTTATCGCCTGATGTTCACGCGGTTGTCTACAGAGGAACAGATAACACTATTGTCGGATGGAAAGAGGACTTCAACTTCGCTCTGTATGATAAAGTCTACGGACAAGATCTCGCGCATCGCTTTTTAGCGCATCAGATGAATCTTTATCCAAAAGAGAAATTCTATGTCATGGGTCACTCGAAAGGTGGAAACTTAGCAGTGTACGCATCTTACCTATTAGGGAAAAAGAATTTGATGAGAGTGTTAAAAATCTACAATCTCGATGGCCCTGGTGTCAGCAAAAAGGTGAGTGAAGAAGAAAGGTATCAAAACGTGCTCCCTCTCATTTTCAAAGCGATTGTGAAGTCAGATATCTTCGGAAATCTTCTCTTTGCACAGGTGGCAGATATTGTGATTGACTCTTATCCGGAAGGGGATTTTGCGAATCAGCACGACCTTTACAACTGGAAGATTCAAAATGGAAAGTTCCTCACTGTTGATAGAGTCACCCCGGAATCAAAATATGTCACCACTACCTTCAATCGCTGGTTAGAGAAAGAGCTGATAGACATCCAAGAAAAACGCAATCTGATCGAAGCGATTTTCAAGGTTCAAGCTGAGACAGAATACTCCAGTGTCGATAAAATCTTAGAGGATCCAGCCGGGTTTGTCTTCGCGTTTCTGAAGATGGTTGGCACAAAGGAGAACAAAGAAGAGAGAAAAGTGTTACGAAAAGGCTTATCTCTTCTCATGAAGGTGTTCTTAGAAGAAAATCCTAACTACAACAAAGATAAAAACGACTACAATAAAGGGAAAACTTTCCTCGATTCAATCCGAAAAGAAATCGGAAAGAATTATCAGATTGTCATGAAGAAAGGAGAAGAAAAATGAGAATCAACAAAAACACAGCAAGAGAAGTTCTCGACACCTGCTTAGCGACTGGTGGTGATTATGCAGAAATCTATTATCAGGATTCCCGCACTCATTCTTACACGAGAAGATATCGTAAAGTTCAGAACATCTCCTCTGCGAGAACCTGCGGTGTCGGTATCCGTATTTTGAAAGGAGTAAAGCTCGTCTACGGCTATACTTCTGACTTATCCAAAAACAGTCTTTTGAAGTTAGCAAAGGAGCTCTCGCAAGGCTTTGATGGAGATAGAATCATGTCTGCACCGGAGCTGAAGAAAAAGAGCATCAAAAATCTCAACAAGATCAAGATTCCTCATGCGGCTTGGGAGACTGAGAAGAAAATCGCTTACCTTGAAGAGGGAGAAAAAGCTTGCTTTGAAGTCTCTGATCAAATTCAGGATGTCAAAACGGGACTCTTTGAAGAAGATGAACATGTCGAAATCTACAACACGGAAGGATACATGTATCAGGATGACAGAGTCAGAACTCGTATCACCATTTTGGCCATTGCCACCGATGGGAAACAGTTCCAAGTCTCTTTCAAAGGTCCTGGCCTTTCCAAAGGCTTAGAACTTTTAGAAGAGACAGACCTTGTCTCAATCGCCAAAGAGACTGCTCATGAAGCAGTCGAGATGTTAACTGCTCCTGAGGGTCCAAGCGGTGAGATGCCGATTGTCTTAGGAAACTGCTTTGGCGGTGTCTTGTTCCACGAGGCTTGTGGACATCCTTTAGAAGGGTCCGCCATTTCGAAAAACACCTCTCCCTTTGCTGGAAAAGTCGGAGAGAAGATCGCCTCTGATGTCGTAAGCGCCTATGATGATGGCACCATCCCGAATGGCTGGGGTACTGAATCTGTCGATGATGAAGGTCATCTTCCGACTAAGAACACTTTGATTAAAGATGGTGTCTTGACTTCCTATATGGTCGACCGCTTCACTTCTCGAAGAATTGAAGACTCTGTCTCGACAGGAAGCTGTCGCCGTGAGAGCTACCGCTACATCCCGACAACGAGAATGACAAACACCTATATCGGAAACGGAACTTCTAAACCTGAAGATATCATCGCTTCTGTCAAGGATGGAATCTACTGCAAAGCCTTCAGCGGCGGACAGGTCGATCCCTCTACCGATGAGTTCATCTTCACTTCTGATGTCGCTTATCTCATCAAGGATGGCAAGATCGATCACATGATCAAACCAGTCTCTTTGGTCGGATATGGCTATGAGATTTTGAAGAGAATCACCATGGTCGGAAATGATTTGGGAAGAGCCCCTGGCGTCTGCGGTGCAGAGAGCGGAAGCTGCTATGTCGAAGTCGGACAACCGACTCTTCTGATCTCTTCGATGCTTGTCGGTGGCAAAGGAGGAAACTGAGATGAGACTCAACGAGAAAATATATTTTGAAAAAGCGAAACAGAACGGAATTGAACCATTTGTTCTCTCTTACGGAGAGAAGACTGGAATCAGTGTCTTAGTCTACAATGGTGAGATTGAAAAACAGCTGATCGGCGAGAGCCAATCGATCTCCGGACGCGGTATTGTCAATGGAAAAGTCGGTGCTTTTGGCACGGATGCAATCGATAAAGACACCCCTGACTTCATGATGAATTCGATTGTTGAAGCCGCCCGTTTTGGGAAAGAGCTCTCCCCGGATACGTTCTATCGCGGTGGAAAGAAATACGGAAGAGTTCAGAGCAAAGAAAAAGCGTTTGTCAAAGCGACCTTAAAAGAACTTCGCGAAGCCGCTCTTTCTCTTTACGAGAGAGTCAAAGCAAAAGATGAAAGACTCACCACGATTGAAGTTTCAATTTCGATGAAAGAGGGAAAATTTAAGAAATCCAACTCTTATGGTGTTTCTAAAGCGGAAACCAAGAAAAGCTACACTTGTGGAATCTCTGTCGTCGCCACAGACGAGAGCGATGAACCGCGTTCTGGCTATTCAGGATTTGAGAGTTTCATCTCCTTAGAAGATCTCGCCTCCAAGGCGGAGAAATACATCGACCGCGCTGTTCATAGCGCTGTTGATTTCTTCAAGACTGGTCCGATCCCATCAAAGTCTTACAAAGCCGTCCTCTCTCCTGATTGTTTCTCTTCTCTCTTCGAGTTTTGTCTTTCTCACTTCAACGCGAAGTCTGTTCAAAAGCATCTCTCTGTCTACGAAGGAAAGGTCGGAGAAGAAATCTTCTCTCCTTGTTTCACAGTGAAACACACTCCCTTTGTCCTCTCTTCTTCGAGTCTCTCGTTTGATAGCGATATTTATCCTACACAGAACTTCACGCTCATCGATAAGGGTGTCTTAAAGACTTACTTCTATTCGGTGGAAACCGCGAATAACGAAGGCATTGAGTCTAACGGTTGCGGTAGCGGAGACGGAAACGGAGAACCGACGATTCTCACAGTCTCAAAGGGAAGATCTTCGTTAGAGGGATTGTTCCGCCGCATGAAAAACGGTATCTATATCACCTCAATCTCTGGCTTAAACTCTGGTATCAACGGTCAAACATTAGATTTCTCTCTCCCTTGCCAAGGCTATCTCATCAAAGATGGCAAGATTGAAAAAGCAGTCTCGATGATTGTCTGCGCTGGTAACTTAAAGGAACTTTTCCATGGTGCTCTCGCCTTAGCTGACGATGTGGAAGACTGCGGAGGAATCTTCACTCCTTCTGTTCTCTTCAAGAGTTTGTCTATCTCTGGTCAGTAAATCTCACACTGCTGTTTCTTTTCTTAAGAAGCAGCAGTTTTATTTTGCTGTCTTCTTGCTAGCACATAATGATATATACCTGTTCTCTTTAAAGTTGTCTTTTGATCTTCAACAAGTCTTTCCTCACTTTGTCCTTTGACTTATTTTCTTGCTGAAAACCGGTTGATTTTATTCTTGTTATTTATGTCTCTTATATATATAATATTTGGGCTTAACGCACATTTTTTGTATTGAGGTAAATCATGACAACACCAGCGGAAATTGTATTGCTTGTATTATCGTTCATCATGATCGGCATCGTCTTGCTCCAGTCGGGCAAATCTCAAGGTGCCTCTAGCGCCATCATGGGCGGCAACAAGATGAACATCTTCACAAGGACGAAGGAAAGAGGAGCGGATAAGATTATGACGATCATCACCGCGGTTCTCGCTGTCGCCTTCTTCCTCACTGCTATTCTGGCGAACTATTTGTAAACAATACGTACCCGGGGGCCTAGAGTAGCCCCCGTTTGTTTTGAAAGAATAAGAGAGAAACCATATGAAAGAAACACAGTTATTATCTCTGTTGAAGGGTCAAGAGCTCACCTTAAACGCTCTGTTTGAACGGAGTGAAAGCTTTACTGCCCGCGAGAAAGAAAACCTTCAGAATCTCTTGGAGACTCTGATTGAAGAAGGAAAGGTCGGCACGAACCAGATTGAAGAAGGAAAGGTCGGCAAGAACCCGACCCGTTATTTCCTGTTGGAAGACAAAGGTTATTTCTTGGCAAAAATCACAGCTAAGAATAGAAACTTTGTCGTTTTGACTGTGATCCCGAGTGGAGAGGAGATTAAAATCTCTGGCGAAGAGAGCGATATGCTCCTTATCGGGGATCTTGTCTATGTCAAAGAGTTCCAAAAAGGAACGTTCCACTGCCTCGAGTATTTAAGACCGAACTCTGTCTTGAAAGGCTATTATTCGCTTGCCGCTGATGGCAGTGCTCTCCTTTCTGTCGACTATTTAAACGCTTGCGGAAAGAGAGTCTTTATCACCGAAGTCGCTGATGATATCAGAGAAGAAGTCAATCAAGGCGACCTTGTCAAAGCTAGCATTCTCACTTTCAACGATAATGTTCTCACCTGCAAAGCAGAAGAGATTTTAGTTAAAGCTGATGAAGTCGGCTCTGATATCTCGATGATCATCGCGAAAGAAGATGCTCCTTTACACTTCTCTAAAAAGGCTTTAACACAGGCGGAAAATATGCCAAAAGAAGTCTCCGATAGCGAAAAAGAGGGACGTTTTGATTTCAGAGAAGACTGTGTTGTCACCATCGATGGCGATGATGCTCACGACTTTGATGACGCTGTCTCTATCCGCCGTTTGGGAAGCGGATATCAAATCACCGTTCATATCGCGGATGTCACCGAATATGTGAAGAGAGGCAGCGCTCTCGATGAGGATGCTATCACCCGTGGAACTTCTATCTATGTCGCTGACAGGGTTGTTCCGATGCTTCCTTTTGAACTTTCTAATGGCATCTGTTCTCTCAATCCGAATGTGGATCGTTTGACTCTCTCTTGCATCATGGATATGGATGCTCAGGGTTATGTCATCCACTCGGAAGTGAAGCGTGGTTTGATCCGCTCTCATGCAAGACTTACCTACAATCAGGTAAACCGTTTCTTAGAAGGAGAAGAACAAGGCCTTGAGAAAGAGGTGAAAGACACCCTCTTACTATTAGCGGAGGCAAGTGCTTGCATCCGCAGAAGAAGAGATTTACAAGGTGCGATGAAATTGGATTCCACCGAGCTGAAGTTCCATCTCGATGAGGAAAATATCCCTACAGAAGTCATCAAGATGACTCAGGGAAGAAGCGAGAAGATGATTGAGGACTTCATGATTTTGGCAAACTGCACCATCGCGAAGATGCTCCGCGAGAGAGGAATTCCAGTCCTTTATCGTGTCCATGAATTCCCACCGCTTGAAAAGCTGGAGACATTCCGCAGTTATTTAAAGAAAGTCAGACTGATTAAATCATTCCCGAAGAATGAAAATATCACAGGAGCTCGTTTAAACGACTTCTTAGCTTCGATTGAAAATGAGAATGTGAGACAGACGGTCTCTGAGCAGATGCTCCGCGCCATGAGCAAGGCCTATTACTCCCCTGAGGACATCGGTCATTTCGGCTTAGCGGAGAAAGAATATTGCCACTTCACCTCTCCGATCAGACGTTATCCGGATGATATCATCCACCGCTTGGTGAAAGATTATCTCATCGATGAGAAGAAGATTGACCTCGAAGAGGTCTATCTCTACTTAGAGAAGATGGGAACACTTCTCTCTTCAGAAGAGGTGAGAGCGGACCACATTCAGAGAGAGTGTGATGATTTAGAAGCAGCTAAGTACATGAAGAGACATATCGGTGAAGTTTTCGATGCAAGAGTCGTCTCTTTGATCAGCAAAGGAATGTTCATTCAAACATCCCTCGGTATTGAAGGATTTCTCCCTTATCGTCTGATCTCTGGTGATGCGTTCCGTTATTCTGAGAAGGATTTCACCGCTTACGGATTTGAAAAAGAGAGCGTGTATACAATCGGAACTCCTTTAAGAGTCAAAGCGCTCTGTGTCGATATTGATAGAAGAGAAATCACCTTTGCGACAGAGGAGTTCTACGACACTTACGCGTTTGATATCTCAGATGTTCAGAAAGAAGAACTCGCGGAGAGAGGAATCAGCATCTTCCGCGATGATGAAGATTATTACGAGAGGAGAAGAACCTCTCAGCACAGGAGAGACCATATGGATCAAGATGAAAACCGTTCTTTTGCATTAGAAGAGATGGAGAGAAAAGATCGCGAGATCAGCGACAGAAAGAAAGACGATGGCTTCCGCCCGACTCCCGAACAGTGGAAAGAAGTCGATGTCATCCGCGCTGTCTTAGCCAAATACCCGGGCGATGAGAAGAAGGTGTTAGAGGTCTTATCCGTGATGGATATCTCCGAAGAAGAATATCGTAAACTTCTTCGCTTCACTAAGCCGAGAGAGGATCATAAGAGAGAAGGCAGACGTTCCTCTGCTCCAAGAGGAAGAAGCTCTTCTTTCCATAGAGATCGCAAACCTTCTTTCCGCTCTAATTCTTCAAGAGGGAACTCCTCTTTTAGAGGTACAGATAGAGGCACAGAGAAGAGAAGAAGCTCTTCTCGCTCCGGTTTCAAAAAGAGATAACACATGGCGAAGAAAGAAGAGTTCAACGGAGAGATTCTGCTCTGCACAAATAAAAAAGCATATTTTAATTACTTTCTCTCCGAGTTCACCGAATGTGGAATTGAGCTCAAAGGCTCTGAGATCAAAGCGCTCCGCTTAGGACACTGCTCCTTAGATGATAGTTATGTCATCTTCAGAGGCGGGGAAGCTTTCGTGTTGAACATGAACATCCCGCTCTATCAGAATAACGGCATTTTCTCTCACGAGCCGACTCGCACCAGAAAGCTTTTGCTTCACAAGAAACAAATTATCGACTTTCAAAATAGGATCGACAGGGAGGGATATACCTTGATTCCAACCCGTGTCTATATCCGCAAAGGTATTTGCAAAGTACAGATTGCCTTAGGAAAAGGAAAGAAGAATTACGACAAGAGAGAAGTCATCAAAAAAAGAGAAGACGAACGCTCTGTCATGAGAGATTTCAAGCACAGCATGTAGTCTCTATCCTCCCTCAATTGTAATTTTCTTTCAAAATCGCTATATTGTTGTTTAGTTGATATATCTATTTAGTAGTAACGCTAAAAGTGAACTATATGAAAAAAACAAAGAAAAAGCAGAACCAGATGACTGTTGTCATCGGCGCTTCCCGTCTCGGTGCACAGATCGCATCGGAGTCTAGTCAAAAAGGGAAGTACACCTCTATCATCGATCTCGATGCGAATTCGTTCCGCAAGTTAGATCCTGGTTACAGCGGATACACCATCATCGGTGACGCCATGGACCGCGTTATTTTAGAGGCGGCTCACATCCAGTCGGCAAATGAGGTCGTCATCGCCACAAGCGATGATAACGTCAACATCTTTTTAGCGTGTATGATCGAAGCTCTCTATCACATCCCCTGCATCATTGTCCGTTTGAGAGATGAAACCAAAGCTTGCCTCCTTCATGGGGACAGCATCCACATCATCGCTCCCTCCACCCTTTCGATGGAAGCCTACAAAGTTGTCAGAGCGAAGGAGGAGTGAGGTATGAACATTTTGATCTGTGGTGGAAGACAACAGGCTGACTATGTCCTCTCTGTCTTCGCTTCGAAGCGGAATAATCGTATTGTCGTCATGAATGAAGATGACAGAATTGCAGAGCGCATCTCAGAGCATTATGACCTACCGGTTATCAGCTCTGACCCTACTAAGCGTTACTCTTTTGAGATTGCAGATATCACCAACTTCGATCTAGTCATCTCACTTCAGGATAGCGATGCGGACAATTTTGTCACTTGCAAGCTCGCAAAAGAAGTGTTCCACATCAAGAAAGCAATCTGCACTGTCTCCAACCCGAACAACGTTGAAGTGTTCCAAAAGCTCGGTATCGATGTCGCGATTTCAGACTCTTACCTCCTGACCCAAAAGATCAAAGGCGAGAGCGATATCGAATCGATCTTCAAGACTTCTTCCTTAGAGAACGATAAGATTGTCATCACCGAAATTAAAATCAAAGAGGATTTTTGGTGTATCGGAAAATCTTTAAAAGATTTAGGACTTCCCAAAACGGGTAACATCACCTGTATCTTCCGCGATCCGGAAGTTATCATTCCTCGCGGTGACGCGATCATCAGCTTAGGAGATATGGTCGTCATCGCCTCTGCTCCAGAACATCAAGAAGAACTCGTCAAATTCATGAAGGGTGAGTTAGAGGATGCTCAGAAATAAAGAACCTCGCGATAAGAGAATTATCACGGGGCATGATTTTATCACCGAAGAAAAAGAAGAAGTCACCGGTTGGCGTTTGGTTTTCGGGTACTTCGGCATTTTCCTTTGCGTGATCGGCGTCTTGATCTTAATGCCGTTGATCATGCTGATTTTTTATCCCGAAGAGAGCAGCTCTTTTGTCGCTTTCTTGCTTCCTGGCCTCATCTCTTTTATCTCTGGCCTATTGCTCTCTCTTTTCATCTTCCGGAAAAAGCAAGGGAGATTGACTACCATTGAGGATCTAATCCTCTTGATCGGTGTTTGGATTTTAGCGATTCTTCTCTCTTCGATCCCTTATTACTTTTACGGATACAACTTCCACCAAGCGATGTTTGAGTCGACTTCCGGATACACCTCCGCAGGTCTTACCATCATGGACTGGGGAAAAGAGATCAAAGACTTAGGAGATGGAACAAGCGATGTCTACTCCCACATGCTTTTCTTCCACCGCGCTCTCACCGAGCTTGTCGGTGGTATCGGACTTGTCTTAGTCGTCTCCTCTGCTATCAGTGAACGCTCCGGCTTGAACATTTACCTTCTCGAGGGTCACAACGATAAACTTTTACCGAACTTAGCGAAGTCGGCACGTCTCATTTTCTCAATCTATATGGGATATATCATCTTTGGAACGATATTATACTGCTGTGTCGGTGTCAAACCTTTTGACGCGTTGACTCACGCGATGACCGCGGTTGCAACAGGCGGCTTTTCCACCAAAGCGAACAACGTCAACACCCTTGTCATGGAAGTGAGCAGAAACGGGGAGTGGAGAGGTGTCTTTGTCGAGATTGTCTCTGAATTTTTGATGCTAGCTGGCGGTACAAACTTTGTCATTCACTACTCCTTGTTCCGCGGTAAGTTCAAAGTTCTCCGCCACTTTGAGTTCTGGGCCTTTGTCGGCGTGATGATCTTAGTCTGGCCTTTTATGGTTGCTGGTATGACAAAATATTATAACGGCAACATCGCGGCTGGTTTCCGATACGGAACTTTTGAGATGATTTCAGGATTATCTACCTGCGGTTTCCAAGCGATTGATTCTTATCAAGCTCATGCGATCGGAGGAAGCGGAATTTATGGCTTCTCTCAAATTTCTTCTACAATCACTCCTGCCGAAGCTGCTACCGGCTATGCAAATGGCTCTCTGATTCAGTTCCCGACCTATCTTTTATTCTTATTAGGTCTGGTGATGATCATCGGTATGCAGAATGGTTCCACCTCTGGTGCGGTCAAGATGAACCGCGTCTCATTGTGCTTCATGGATATCTGGTGGCGAATCAAAAAGACTGTCGGTATTCCAGAACAGAAAGAGGTCCACACGATTTACCGTTATGGTAACAAGACCAAAGTGGAGAAAAACGAAGTGACAGAAGCTTGGACTTATCTTGGAATCTATGTAGTTACCCTCTTAATCGGCGCCACGTTGATGAGCGCGATTATCTATGGATGCAACATCACAAAAAACGATGGCTTACAGACTCCGTACACTTGGTTAGACTGTTTCTTTGAATTCTCCTCTTGTATCGGTACTGTCGGCTTAGGCTGTGGAATCACCAATGTAAATACGCTCCCTCTACTTCTTTGGATTGAGATGATCGGTATGCTTTTAGGACGTCTTGAAATCTTTGTATATTTCACTTTAGTCGGTAAGATGATCCGCCGTACGAGAAATCATAAATTCTTATATCGAAAAGCCTGATTTTATCCGCATGTTTCTCTCTTTTTTGTCGGGCTGTGTTGCTACAAATGGTTTGATTTGTTTCATCTTTATTTTTGATTTGTCTTTTTCAAATATTTAGCTCATAATCATTCCGCTATGTTAGAAGATAAGTTCAACAGCTTTCTTCCGTAGAAGAAAGGAGAAAATATGCTTAGATTATTACGTTATTTAAAAAAGCGTGATTATGCTCTCATTGTCGGCATCATCGCTTTGACCATCCTGCAGGTCTACTGCATGATGACCTTGATGGATTACATTCAGGGAATCACGCAGGCGATCACCTATGTCAATTATCACATGCAAGGGGTTGAAGGTGTTTTCGGACCCGGAAGCTCTGTGTTGTATCCTGACTGGGATGCGGTCAAGAACAATGTGGATGCTCTTGCCCTCATGATGGCTGCTTCAAACGGCCAGGATGTGGAGACTATCAAAGGAATCCTCCTTTCCATTGTCAACGCCTCTAGCGCTGACATCTGGTGGAATGCGGGCATGATGATTTTGATGGCCTTAGGTCTCATCTCTTGCCAAGGGGTTATTTCTATCATGTCTGCTAACATCGCTTCTTCGATGGCTACAAGAGTGAGAACAGAGCTAAACAACAAGATCTCTTCTTTCTCTTTGGCTGAGATCAACAAATTCTCGACAGAATCACTTGTCACCAGAACAACCAATGACCTTCAGCAGTTCCAGTTCTCTTTGCTTTGGACTTTCCGTATGTTCTTCACCGCTCCGACTACTGCAATCTGGGCGATTGTGAAAATCAATGCGGTCTCCTGGAAACTGATGCTTCCGACCATCCTCGGTATTCTGTTGCTAGTTATTGGTATGGCAGTCCTTTTGATTTTTGTCATGCCGAAGTTTAAAGTCACACAGAGATTGATCGACCGCTTAAACGGAATCACCAGAGAGAACCTCTCTGGTATACGCGTGGTTCACGCGTATAACGCAGAGGACTATCAGGAAGATAAGTTTAAGAAAGTCAACAGCGACCTCACGAAGATGCAGCTCTTCACTGGACGTGCGATGGCGATTATGTCCCCGTTTATCAACTTAGTCATGAACGGCATCTCCGTCTCTGTCTATTGGATTGGAGCGATCATGATCAATGATCCTGTCGAGACATTAACGTATGCGCAGATTCTCTCCTTCATGATGCTCTCCACTCAGATTGTCATGTCCTTTATGATGCTCTTGATGATGTTCTACATGCTCCCGAGAGCTTCCGTCTGCGCTAAGCGTATCGATGAAGTTTTAAAGACAGAACCGAGCATTCAAGATCCGGAAGTGGAAAAAGCGACAAACGAGAAGGGAACTCTTGTTTTCAATCATGTCTCTTTCCGTTATCCGGGCGCGGATAACGATATTATCGAGGATATTTCTTTCTCCATGAAACAGGGAGAAACCTTAGCCATTGTCGGTGAGACAGGTTCTGGTAAATCCACCCTGGTCAATCTGATCGCAAGGCTTTATGACACGACTCGTGGAGAGGTTCTCTTAGATGGTGTCAACGTGAAAGACTTAAAACAGTCAACTATTCACAACTTAGTCGGCTTTGTTCCGCAAAGAGGTCTTCTTTTCAAAGGAACGGTCGCTTCAAACATCGCTTTCGGTCAAAGGGAACCTTCGCAAGAGAAGATTGAGTTTGCTTCTAAGATTGCTTGTGCAGATTCTTTCATTCAAGAAATGCCAGAGAAGTATCAAGCGCCGATCGCTCAAGGAGGAACCAATGTCTCCGGTGGACAAAAGCAGAGACTCTGCATCGCAAGAGCGATTTATTCTGATCCTGAATTCTTAGTCTTCGATGATTCTTTCTCTGCTCTTGACTTCAAGACAGACCGTCAAGTCAGAGAGAATCTCAGCCAGTCAAAAGCGAGCAAGATCATCGTCGCACAGAGAATCGGAACGATCATGGATGCGGATCACATTGTTGTCTTAAGCGAAGGAAAGATGGTCGGATACGGAAAACATAAGGAGCTTCTCTCCACTTGTTCTACCTATCGCGACATCGCGCTCTCCCAGCTTTCGAAGGAGGAGTTAGGCTTATGATGGGTCAAAAACGAATCAAACATCGCCCTGGTGATATTGTCAACAAAGGCGATTTGCAGGCGGTCATGAAAAATATTTCCGCTTCCATGAAACGCTACTATGTTCCTTTCTTCCTTTCCTTATTCCTACTTGTCGGCTCTGTGATTGTGGCGATTGTCTCTCCGGATATTTTGAAGAAGATGACAGATACCATCAACGCTGGTTCTATCAATAAGAACATCGATATGAATGCCGTGATGAAATACGGCATCACCTTGATCTCGATGTTCGCACTCTCTTCTATTTCCTCTTTTATCTCCGGTATGGTGTTAACCACTGTTGCGATGAGATACACAGAACAGCTCAGAAGAGAAATTATCGCTAAGATCAACAACATTCCTTTGAAATATTTTGACTCTTCTTCTGCTGGTGACATCATGTCAAGACTTACCAACGATGTCGATACCTTAGGACAATCCATGCAGCAGACTGTCGCTACGATGGTGCAGTCAATCTTCATGTTGGTCGGTGTCTTGATCGCGATGTTTATCTCCTCTTGGAAACTTGCCCTTGTCTGCCTGGCCACATTACCTCTTGTCTTAGTCGCTGTCGGTTTCATCGTCAAGATTGCAGGACCTTGGTTTAAGAAGAGACAGGATTTGATCGGTGATGTTGAGGGTGTTGTCGAAGAGAACTATAACGGCCAAGTGATCATCAAACTCTTCAATGCGGATGAAGTGATGACAGAAGAGTTTGAAAAACACAACAAAGAATTAGGAAAAACCTTATTCACCTCAGAAATCTTCGGCGGTCTCATGCAACCGGTGATGAATTTT
This sequence comes from Bacilli bacterium, assembly GCA_022774485.1. Lineage (GTDB taxonomy): Bacteria > Bacillota_I > Bacilli_A > RFN20 > CAG-288 > Enterosoma. Next base: position 3,004 of record JALFLX010000050.1, on the reverse strand, counting down.
GTCTCATATGTCGCATATGCAGCAGTCTGCTTAGCTGGTGGCCTTTTGATGCAACAAGCGGGATCTGGAATCACCTTTGGAACCATCACGGCCTTCTTAGTCTATGTCAACCTCTTCCAATCTCCTCTCACACAGATCGCCCAGGCGATGAACAACATGCAGTCTGGTATCGCATCCGGAAAGAGAGTCTTCGCGTTCTTAGGAGAAAAAGAACTTCCTGATGAAAAAGAGAAACAGATACAGTTCAACAAGGATGGAAAAGAAGTGGTTAAAGGTGAAGTCATCTTCGACCATGTCAGCTTCGGATACGATGAGAACAGAGAAATCATCCATGACTTCTCCGCTCACATCAAACCCGGTATGAAAGTCGCGATTGTCGGTCCGACAGGTGCCGGTAAGACCACTATGGTCAACCTCTTGATGCGCTTCTATGAGACTAACGCTGGAAATATCTATATCGATGGCGTCAACATGAAAGACATGAAGAGAGAAGAAATTCACGACATCTTCGCGATGGTTTTACAAGACACTTGGGTCTTTGAAGGGACACTCCGTGAGAACCTAGTCTACAACACGGAAGGATTGACTGAGGAAGATTTACAAAATGCCATCCACGATGCACACTTGGTTCACTTTGTCCGTGGATTACACGGTGGACTCGACTGTCCCATCACAGAATCCTCTGAGATCTCAGGCGGTCAAAAACAGCTCATCACCATTGCTCGTGCGATGTTGAAAAAAGCGCCGCTGCTCATCTTAGATGAAGCGACCAGCAACGTCGATACGAGAACAGAAGAGAAAATTCAAGAGGCGATGGACCGACTCTCGAAAGGAAAAACCTCCTTTGTCATCGCGCATCGTCTCTCCACCATCCGAAATTCTGACCTCATTCTTGTTATGAAAGATGGAAACATCATCGAACAAGGTACCCATGATGAATTGATGGCGATGAACGGATTCTACACTTCTCTGTATAACTCTCAATTCGCCTTAGAGTAATCAACCTGCACAGCTTCGAAAGAGGTTGTGCTTTTTGTATAAGAAGCCTAGATTTCCTTACCATAATAAAAGAAAGGCAAGATAAGCACAAAATAACATAAATAAAGCGTTTCTAGTACCTAACCCATTCTTTCTTATAGGCTTTTATTGCAAATTGACATGCGGACAAAAGTAGATTATTTATAATGTTACATACATTAGCGGAGGTGATAGCATGAAATACTTTGTGTCTCTCCTTATTGACGAGTTGCGGTGGTTCTAGACTACCTGATGATTCAAAATATGTCGTTGATTTTCCAGAAGAGTTTATTGAAGAATTGGATGCTGTTTTGGTTGTTCATGCCGCTGAAGGAAGACTTGTTAAGGAAGGAAAGAAACTTTATTTTGTTGACCACCAGAATGTTTTCCATACGACAGTTATTGAAAAACTAATGTTTATCAAGGAACTCCTAACAATCAAATTGAAGATACAAAACCTCTACTAAAAGATGGTGAAAAATGTATTGCAGTAATGTGTTATGAGCGTTTTGGGATTCCTTGCAGAATTCTTAACATTCATGAACCGACGAAATATGATCGAGTATATATGTTCACCGATCTTGTTTCTCAGCTTTATTTTGATGTTGATCCAGACAGCGTGACAGCTGATTATGGAAATACTAGTGTTATTTGGTATTAGTTGAACTATTAGGATACATAGTGGAGGTCTATTATTGCGTTAAATATAATAGGCCTCTTATTTGTTGCACAATGTTGAAGAATAGCGTTCAAATTGTTCCCACCAGTGCATTTTCCTGTTTGTATAGAGAATTAGCGCAATGTATTGCTATTTTCTGATACATCGGTTACACTAATAATGAAAAAAGGTGATACGAATGAATCAAAATTATAGTGCGATTGAAAGGATATTGGAGACTGGCGATGGATGTATATCTAGAAAAGCCGCTATCGCAAACGGGGTGGCTCCGGCATCATTTGCAAGGTACGTCCGATCTCATGGACTCATTAAAATAAGGTGCGGCGTGTACACGAAGGAGATAGGAGCAATCGATGACCTCTTCCAACTTCAAAGAAGGTATCCAAAGATAGTGTATTCTGGCATAACGGCTCTTTATCTCTTAGGATTGACCGACAGGATTCCTGAGTCGATTGAGTTCACGATTCCAAAGGGCAGTCGGGTGAGAAAAGAAAACGTCGGGTTTAACGCCATCTGCCACATTGAGAATAATATTAAGCTCTTTGAACTAGGAAACACTAATGTCGAGACTATGTTCGGGAATGTCGTAATATGTTTCTCTAAAGAGAAGATGATCGTTGAAATGATCAGGAAAAGGAATAATTATGATTCCGAGCTGTTTTTGAAGGCAGTGAAGTCATTCTTGAAGGGAAAGGATAAAGACCTGGATTTTCTATTTCAATACGCAAGAATGCGGAAGATAGAAGAGAAGGTGTATCAGGTTTTGGAGGCGATGGATTATGAGAATAAATAAGGATTCTCTCTCTGCAAGGGTACTTAATATAGCGAAGGAGAAGGGGATAAGCGCGAATGTCGTCTACTCGAGATATTTTTTTGACTGCTTTCTGAAGAGACTTTCCCTGTCTCCATATTCAGAAAAGTTTATACTCAAGGGAGGGCTGTTCCTCTCATCCAATCTACGCATGTTGAGACGGTGGTGTTGCTGAGTCGTAAAAACGGCTGAAAAAGGCCAAAAATCGATAAAAATTGACGGATTTCCTTCTTTCTAAAAATGAGGGAAATCCTCTTTTTAATTAACTTTTTAATCGTCAGTGTTCTCATATTTTTGCTCTTGCGAGATCAAACCTGAATTAACTTTGCTGTTAATTCAGTAGTTCAAGGAATTCTTTTCCAAGTTAAGCTTTCATGAGTAAAAAAGGATTTAAAAAACTACCGCAGATTAATCCAATGGAATACCGCAAACTACTTTATTATTGAACTAAATAAATTGAATCCTTCCTATCTTTGTATTTTGTTTTACAATAGATA